>JBBQEA010000050.1:0-25519 GCA_038320245.1 Chitinophagales bacterium
TCTTTTGCTTTTATCTTCTTTTTTTTCCTGTGCAAAAACAGTCATTGATGTAAACAGTAAAGAAGTTATTACTGATAGTGTTAATAATTTTTTCATAATTTTTTTTGTTTAAATAATGATTAAAAATAAATATCCTTAACCAAATGATTAAGGATATGTTGTAAATAGTGATTTATTTAACTTTTCAGTTTTAATAAAACCCGTTATAAATAATTACTGTATCGTCAATGCACCTGGTACAATCATTTTCTTACCTGTTTTCACCGTAATGATTGCATTTTTAGAAATAGTTTGAGATATATTCAGCACACACTGTCCGTTTACAATTGGATCAATAACAATTTCACTAAAAGCAGGCAATACAGCAGGAGGTATTGTGTTGTTGCTCCAATTAGCAGCTACATTCCAATTGCCATCTCCCGTAAAAGTATAAACAGTGGTAGATACAGCGGCTTCCGGTGCAAGTGCAATTCCCCTGAACATAAAATTATTATCTGCTGTAGCAATAATGCTGAACTCAGCAGTAGAATCATTGTCTGTAACAGCAACTATTTTATTGCCCGGCGTGTCTTTCATATAGACATCATTATTGGTGCCGTAGATAGTAGGTCTTGGTGTACTCCAATCTACCACAATACTCCTGATGCCAGTAGTTAAGCCTGAATCAAGGGTATAAAGTAAAGTCCATGTAGTACCATTGTAAGCCCATTTTTGTACACCACCATTTTTGTTTTTGGCTCTGCTGTCTGCAATGTAGGCGGTATCACCAGTTCCGGGTTTAATAGAAAATGTATTGGGATCTTCTGTGCTGGTACTTGAACTTGGCATACCGGGCAAAACTGCAATTGTTTGTCCGGCAGTAGTAGGCAGGCCGGCACCAACAGTTGAAATCGATTTGAATGCGCCACTACCTGTAGTGCAATATACCTGTCCGTTAAAAATATTTACCACCCTTATATTGGTAACGGTAGTGCTTAATTGAGTAGAGGTGGTGGAGCCTTTTGTTGTGTACCTTACTCCGGAGGTACCGGTAGTGCCTGTACCAGCCAGCCATAGATCCGTACCATTGGTACTAGCTGCACTTCTGAAACTATTGCTATTAAATGCATCTGTAAGAGCAGTTGTGGCATCAATACTACCATCTGCGCCAATAACACCAACAACCCGGTTTACATTGGCCGAAGTACTCGCTGTAATAGAACTTCTGGCAGGGTCAGGGATCGTGTCATATCCGGTTACAATTAAGAATTTTTTGTCTTCCGATCTGGACATCATCCCTTCAGTTGTTGAACTTCCGGAACTGATAATTCTTCTGTTGAGGCCAGATACCGTTACTGGCATAGGGTGATTTCTCACAAATGTTCCATTGGTGCTGTACTCATCCAGACTAACCGGAAAACCGGCACTGGAAAGGGTATCAGTAGTGCTTTTACCCACTTTATACACCACCAGGTTACCCTTCGTAAAAGCTTCCTGGGCAAATGATTGAAAGCAGCAAATAACAAACAAAAAGCTAAAAAGATAAATTTTTCTCATAGAATTATTTATTTATAAATGATTTTGAAAACTGTTGGCAATCTACGAAACAAATAATGAATGCCAATAGGTAGTGCGTAAAGATATATTCACAATGTAGATTTAAAAATAGCCTGCATATTACCCAACGGTTATTAATTGAATCCTCTACAAGGAATTAATAACACTGATACGTTTATTATAAAAGAAATTACAGCTGCAGCATACAATTAAAAGCAAGGTGATTTTAGAACTGGCTTTCTGGAAATAATTAAATGGAATCGTCCTATACAAACTCCGGGTTGTATCCGATGATTTTTTAGTAGACTGTTGAATCATTTTTTAAAAAATTACCTGATTAAGATTTTTTTACTTTAGCCTAATTGGAGGTAACGATAATATTGCGGTTGAATTTACCTGCAGGGATGATCCAATTAAAGAAAACTAACCTAAATTTGCAGAGGTTGTAACAGCCATTTAAATAATTTATAGATGAAGTATTTTAGCAGTACCATATTTCTTGCGTCATTGTTGTTATGTATATCAAGCCTACTTCCTGTTTCAGGGTATGCCCAATTGGGTGATCCGGGGGAAGATCCGGATGCGCAAGTGCCTGTTGATGGCGGAGTTGTTTTATTAATAGCTGCTGGCGTGGGGTATGGGGTGAAAAAGGTAAAGGAACAGAGAAAAAAGAATACTGCTGTTTTTGTAAGCGGGAAAAATAAGTAATAAATACAGAATTGTTGTAATGAAGTAGCCTGATAAATTCATTTTATCAAATTTTAATTGGCAGTTACAAAATTACGAAGCGCTTTATAATTTTGTGGGACCTTGCCTTTTTACAACAATAATTTTTTATATTATTTTATTAATTATCCAATCCTGGTTACCTCTTATACTAATGATACAGCTTTTAAAAAAACATAGGCAGCATTTTAACATTTGCCTCACAGTGCCCCTTTTTTTTCTGATTATTGTTGCTGCCACTTCCTGTAAAGTTACCAGGCCCTCCAATTATTTTTATAATATCAGCAGGGATACCAGCATAAGCGGAACAAAACAGACAGTTTTGCCACTTAAAATAAAAACAGGTGATGGCCTTGCAATAGCTATTTCCAGTTTAAATAAAGAGGAGGATGCGCTGTATGCTTCCAGCCTTGCTTTATCTGGTAGCGCAACTGGTGCAGGCAGCACTGTGCCTGGCTTACTTGTAAATGGTGCTGGCGAAATTTATGTACATAAATTGGGCAAAATAAAAGTGGCAGGACTAACAAGGAATGAGCTTAAATTACAACTGGAAAAGGATTTACTGCCCTTTCTTAAAGATCCAATTGTTGCAGTTAGTTTTACCAACCATCATCTTACCGTTATTGGTGAAATTGGTATTTCGCAGGTATTACCAATTCCTGATGAAAAAATATCCATCATCGATGTAATGGCGCAAAGTGGCAATGCATTAAAAACATCGCAACTTACCAGTGTAATGATTATACGGGAGCAAGAAAATTCAAAAGATTTTAAGCATGTAAACCTCGAAGACAATTCTATTTTTACATCCCCCTATTATTACCTGCAGCCAAATGATGTGGTGGTGGTGAGTCCGAATGAAAAGATCATTAAAGAAGAGCAACGCCGAACTCAATATTTGCAAACATCGTCGTTTGTTTTGCAGCTCCTATCCATGTCAATTATTATTTACCAGGCCTTTTTTAGGAAATAGCATGCTATCACATTTATGAACGAACAGGAATTTTTTAAAGAAAAACAAGAGACCAATATATTTGTGCAGGTACTGCAGAAATACCTTCCCTTTTGGCCGCTGTTTGCACTTACCATTCCGATAGCCATGAGTGTGGCCTATGTGTACCTGAAATCGCAGGTACCCATTTATGTTGCAACTGCCAAGGTATTATTGAAAGATCCCAACAAAGGCGGTGGCGATTCCAAAGTGCTGGATGCCTTAAATATTTTCAGTGAAAAGAAAATTGTTGATAATGAAATTCTGGTTTTAAGATCCTCTGGTTTAATGAAGCAGGTGGTGGATTCTTTGGATTTATATGCAACTGTGTACAATGAGGGCAAAGTAAAAACCGAGGAACTGTATGGTACAAATTCTCCTATTCGATTTATAGCGTTGGAAAAAGACAGTATTTACAATTATGCCCAATATTATTTTAAAATAGACTGGACAAAACGTACAGTGGATATTAACAACCAGCAAGTAGTTTTTGAATCGACCGTAGTACTAGACAATGTAGCTTACAGGTTGGTGATGAATAATAATTACAATAAAGCTGCGGCAGGAAAGAACTTCTTTGTAAGATTTAGACCTATTGATGCCGCAGCCGGTGAAATAATCGGTTCTTTAAGAGCCAGCCCTTTATCCAATGTTTCTACTGTGCTGGATGTAAAATTGGAAAGTCCGGAACCTTACAAAGCAAGAGAGGTACTAACCAAATTATTTGAACTCTACAACTCTGAAGGCATTGATGATAAAAATCAGATAGCCAAACGTACGTTGAATTTTATAGATGACCGGCTTAAATATGTAATCAACCAACTGGATAGCGTTGAAAGAAATATTGAATCTTACAAAAGTCAGGAGGCCTTGTACGGTCTTGGTGCGCAAGGCGAAATGTATTTCCAGAAGGTGCAAAACCTCGATGTAAGGTCTGGTGAAATTGACCTGCAGTTGGATATATTGAATGAAGTAAGAACTTATGTATTAAAAAAAGGTAACAAGCCAGGTACCGTTCCATCCCTCTCGCTGGTATCAGATCCTATTTTGTCCGGATTGCTTACCCAGTTATATTCAGCAGAGTTCGATTTACAAAAAGCCATTGCTACTGCCGGAGAAAAAAGTGAATCTGTTTTGTTTGCTACTGAAAAAGTAGAAAGACTTAGAACTGATATTCTTGAAAACCTGGGAAATATTAAAAATAACCTGCTTACCGTTAAAAAGGATATCCTCAATGAACTGGCAGCCAACAGCAGCTTGCTAAAAATGGTTCCGCAAAAAGAAAGAGGCTTACTGGCTATCAGCCGGCAACAGGTTATTAAAAATAACATCTATTCATACCTGCTGCAAAAACGGGAAGAGACTGCTCTTTCCTCTGCCTCTACTTCATCCGATTTAAGAGTATTAGAACAAGCAAGTTCTTATGGCCCTATAAGACCTGTTCCGAAAGATTTTTATTTAACCGGATTTATTATAGGGTTATTATCAGCAGTTTTTCTTGTTTTGATGAAGGAGCAGTTTAAAAGTAAAGTGCTGTTTAGAGGCGATATTGAGGAGAAAACAAAAATACCTTTTGTTGGCGAAATAGTTCAGGCCAATACCAATAGTCCGATCGTAATAGGAGAGGGAAAAAGAACCGTTATTGCTGAACAGTTTCGATCCCTGCGTACCAATCTTACTTACATGGGGCTTACGGATGAATATAAGACGTTGATGGTAACCTCGAGTGTTTCAAGCGAAGGAAAAAGTTTTATTGCTATCAACCTCGCCATTAGCTTTTGCCTTACCGGTAAAAGAGTTGCGTTGGTTGAAATGGATCTGCGCAAGCCCAAATTGAGTAAGCTGATGAATGTTCAGCGTGACCCTGGTATTTCTAATTTTGTGGCAGGCAAAGTAAATTTTGAAGAAATAATAAAGGAAACTACCATCCCAAACCTGTTTATTATTTCGGCAGGTGCTATTCCGCCCAACCCGACCGAATTAATAGGGAAGCAATCATTTATAGATATGATGGCAAGAATAAAAAGTGAATTTGATTATGTGGTAATTGATACAGCACCCATTGGTCCGGTTACGGATGCCCAGTTGTTAAAAGATTTTTGTGATGTTACGTTGTATGTGGTACGGCACGATAAAACGCCCAAAGTGTTTATCCGGATGATCAACGAATTGTATGTAAACAAAAAGTTTAACAACATGTGCCTGGTGTTTAATGGACTTAAAAAAAGGGGAATCTCCTTTGGTAACTTTAATGCAGGGTATGGTTATGGCTATGGTTATGGATATGGCTATGGATACGGCTATGGATATGGATACGCCATTGATGATAGTAAACCGGCTTTTATTGATTTTAAACGAATCTGGCGCAGATTTAAGAAAAATATCAGGGAATAGGTATTCATCCTAAAAAGCCGTTACCAGCTCTTTAAGACTAATTCAACCAACTGTACTTTCAATACAAATTTTACTAACTCATTAGGTTGTGTTTTTGAATTTAACAGAATGGTTTACAATGAGGTGTTTTTGTGAAAAAATGAGATAAGAATTTTTTGCTGGTTGTTTACAATGCCGGATATTATGTCCGGAAAAAATATTTAAAAATTACACTTTGGTTGCAATTGTATGTGACTGAGGGTTAGCGAAGCTATTTAAAAATGAGTAATCAACTTTGTTGGTATGCTGTGTACACCAAGCCCCGCTGGGAGAAAAAAGTAGCTAAACTACTGGATGAAAAGGGTATTGAAAACTACTGCCCTTTAAACAAAGTAGTAAAGCAATGGAGCGACCGAAAGAAAGTCGTTATGGAACCCATCTTTAAATCGTATGTATTTGTAAGGGTAGAAGAGAAGGATAAATGGGAATTGAAAAACATATCAGGCATCCTGAATTTTGTGTATTGGCTGGGTAAGCCTGCAGTGGTAAGAGATGATGATATTGATACCATTCGTAAGTTTTTAAACGAATTTGGAGAAGTTACCGTTTCGGAAATAGATCAACTTAAAGTGAATGCCAAAGTAAGGATTAAGCAAGGGATAATGATGAATTACCAGGGCCTGCTGGTAGAAGTGATGGGCAACAAGGCAAAAGTTAGAATTGAAAGCATGGGTATTTATTTATATGCCCAGTTTGATAAAAAAAACCTGGAATTGTTTCAATAAGTACATTTTTTTTACTGGCAAAATTAGTAAGTACTGTTTTTAATTGCCCTGCGCTTTAGGGCTGGCATATTCAAAAGAAAAAACATACAGGGCTTTCGCCCTAAAAAGCCGGCGCTTAATTAAGATTCCTTACCAGATACAATCCATTTCCTCCTAAACATCCCTATCAAGATCCAAACGTTTTATGTGTAGAATAGCAGGCATTGTAAATAAATCATTATCAGTTGCAGAGCGGCAGCATATGGTAAAAGATATGTGCGCTGTATTAAAGCACGGAGGGCCGGATGATGAAGGTATTTACACAGACGAGGCCGAACATATAACAATTGGACACAGACGATTGTCGATCATTGATGTAAGCAATGGCGGCCACCAACCAATGAGTTATGCAAATGGCAGGTACATTATCAGCTATAACGGGGAGTTATACAATTATGCCGAAATTAAAAAGCAACTCCAGCAGGCAGGTTTTCAATTTACCACCAAAAGTGATACAGAGGTTCTACTGGCATCATATGCTGCATGGGGTGCTACTGCATTTGAAAAATTTAACGGGATGTTTGCGCTTGCCATTCTCGATAGAGAGACTGGTACGGTAATACTTGCCCGAGGTCCATCGGGCATAAAGCCTTTGTATTATGCCATCACCAAAGAGGGGCTTGCATTTGCTTCAGAAGTAAGGGCATTTAAAAAAATTCCTTATCTGCTGGAAGAAAATAAACAATGGCCCGTTTATTTTATGGCCTATGGTCATCTGCCCGAAACAGTCACTACTTTACAACAGGTAATGCCATTGGAAAAAGGCTGTTACCTAACCTATAGCATTTCAAATGCAGCTGTAAAAATCACTAGCTTTTACAGGTACAGTTATTTTGAAAAAATTAATGACCGCTCTGTAGCGATTGAATTAGTTAAAGAACAACTGGAAAAAGCTGTTGAAAGACATTTAATATCTGATGCGCCCATCGGTGTTTTCTTAAGCGGAGGGCTTGATTCCAGCATCATTACTTTGTTGGCAGATAAAAAGCAACCTCAATTAAATGCGGTTTCCATTTATCTCGAAAACAACCAGTTTTCTGAAAAGAAAGACCAGGATATATTGATACAGCAATTATCCTGCGCTCACCACCAGTTTTTATTAAAAGAAGAAGATTTTCATACACATTTACCCACCATCATAAAGGCCATGGATTTACCCTGTTGCGATGGTATCAATAGCTGGTTTATTAGTAAATACGCAAAGGAAAGTGGCTTAAAAGCAGTACTGTCTGGCATTGGAGGCGATGAGTTGTATGGCGGCTACCCATCCTTTAAAAGAATTGGCAAGGCACTGCTGTTGCAACAACTGCCCGATAAAGTATTAAAAGGCGGCAAGTTGTTACATTCAAGACTACTGAAACGGCTGGCTTATTTAAGTATAGCAGGCCCTGTAGGCCGCTATTTGTTTTTGAGGGGGCAATTTATTCCGGTAGAAATAGCTCGTCATTTAGGTATAGATGAAGCCGAAGTGTGGAGCATATTAAATTCGCAACCCATTGTACCCAATATCGATTATTTAACGCCACCCAATCAGGCTAGCTGGCTCGAAACAAACTTGTATATGCAAAATCAATTGTTGAGAGATACAGACGTAATGAGCATGGCACATGGCATTGAAATGAGGGTTCCATTTTTAGACAAGGAATTTGTACAACTTTCCCTTCAACTATGTTCCGAAGTAAAATACAGTGGCAAATTGGGTAAGCAATTGCTCATTGATGCCTACAAGGAAAGCCTGCCGGAAATAATCTGGAACAGGCCCAAAATGGGATTTGCATTTCCCTTTAAAGAATGGTTTAGTAACCCCATGTATAAAGTGTCTCAAACTGGTAAAGATTTTTCTGATATTCATGCCCGCTTGCAGTGTAACGAGTTACATTGGTCGCAGTTTTTTACATTGTTAATGCTTGAAGATTATCCAAATGCACATTGATGTACTTTTTTTAACACTGAGGGTTTTTTCTGCCACAGGTGGTATAGAAAAAGTAGGCAGGGTGGTATGTAAAGCATTGACAGATTTATCTGCCGGCAATCAACTGAGCAGGTTGACAGTGTATTCCATGTACGATGAAGCCAATGAAGCCAATGCTAAATATATTTCGCCTGCAAAATTTAAGGGATTTGGACAGCAGAAATTTCAATTTGTTAGGGCAGCTGTAAAAAAAGGATCTGCAGCTAAAGTGGTAATACTAAGCCATATTAACCTGCTGATGATTGGGTATTTAATTAAATTGTTTTCTCCCGGTACAAAACTTATTTTAATTGCCCATGGTATAGAAGTGTGGGAGCCGCTGAAAGGCTTAAAGAAATACATGCTTAAAAACTGTGATAAAGTTTTATGCGTTAGTGAATTTACCAGGCAAAAAATGGTTGATTTATTCAATCTGCCCAAAGAGAAGCTATTGGTTTTAAATAACTGCCTTGATCCCTTTTTACTACCGGTACAAAACCAAAGCAAAGACGAAAACCTGCTTTCCAAACTTGGCTTTACTACACGTGACGTAGTGCTGATGACTCTTACCAGGATTTCTTCCAAAGAATTGTACAAGGGCTACGACCAGGTATTGGAATCAATTGCTGCATTAAAAGATGATTACCCCTCTATCAAATACCTGATAGTAGGTAAATACGATGCGGTAGAAAAACAACGCATAGATAGCGTAGTAGAAAGATTATCGCTTCAACAGCAGGTTGTGTTTACCGGCTACATTCCGGATGAAGAACTTTCCCGGCACTACCAAATTGCAGATTTATATGTGATGCCAAGTAAAAAGGAAGGCTTTGGAATCGTCTTTATTGAAGCCATGTTCTATGGCCTGCCGGTAATTGCAGGCAATAAAGATGGATCAACAGATGCATTATTACAAGGCCGGTTGGGTGTATTGGTAGATCCCGATGACCAGGCAGCTATTACCGAAGCGATTAAAAAGGTGATGGTTAATTCTACCGAATACAAACCAAGCCCGCAATTATTGATGCAGCATTTTGGATTTGATGTGTACAAACAAAAATTACAAAATATTCTGGACGAAGTAACAGGGTGAACGCATTTTTATTAGGCGCAGGACTCCGTCCTGTGTCTCTATGTTACTGAAGTGTAAATTTTTTAGCTGCTGCATAATAAGCAAGCATTAGTAAACAAAAGTGTAAAGTTATTTTAGGACGAGTCACAGTGTCCGGCGCCTTATTAGGCGCAGGACTCCGTCCTGTGTCTCACTGTTACTGAAGTATAAATTTTTTAGGTGCTGCATAATTAGCAAGTATTAGTAACAGCTAGACACCGGACAGAGTCCGGCGCCTGAAGGAAATTCTGGAAGAAGTAACAGGGTGAAATCCTGTGTCTCTATGTTATTGAAGTATAAATTTTTTGGGTGCTGCATAATAAGCAAGCATTAGTAACAGATAGACACCAGACAGAGTCCGGCGCCTGATGGAGTAACAGGCTGAAATTGAATACGAATTGTCACAAAAAATAAACTTTTTATTAGCAGGCTGCGGCCGCATTGGGCAGCGACATGCACAGATAATGAGCAGTCTTGGTAAGCTGCAGGCTGTTTGCGATATTGATACTGATAAGGCCATGGCTTTAGCCAATCAATATCAATGTGCCTTTTTTACCAGCTTTCAAGCGATGTTGGAAAGCAGTTCAGCGGATAGTTTGCTGGCCATCTGTACCCCCAATTATTTACATGCCCAACAAAGTATTTCGGCATTGCAGCATCAGTTGCACGTATTGTGCGAAAAACCCATGGCGCTAACGAGCATTGACTGCGCCGCCATGATAGCGGCGGCTTCAGCCAACAACAAAAAGCTGTTTGTTGTAAAACAAAACAGGTACAATCCTGCAGTAGCAGCAGTAAAGGAAATACTGGAAGCCAACAGACTGGGTAAAATTTATAGTATTCAATTATCCTGCTTCTGGAACAGAAACAACCACTATTACGAAAATACCTGGAAAGGAAAAAAAGCATTGGATGGCGGTACATTGTTCACCCAGTTTAGCCATTTTATAGATTTGCTATACTGGATGTTTGGAGACGTGAAACACTTGCAGGCCATCATTAAAAACAGCGCTCACCAGGGTATTATTGAGTTTGAAGACAATGGCGTTGTAACACTTGAATTTAATAACGGCATCATCGGCAGTATCAACTACACGGTAAATGCTTACCAAAAAAACATGGAAGGATCCTTAACCATCTTTGGCGATAAAGGAACCGTAAAAATTGGCGGACAATATTTGAATGAGCTGGAATACCAGGCCATTGAAAATTATACGATTCCGCAATTACCCGGGGGAAACCCTGCCAATAATTATGGCGATTATGAAGGTTCCATGAGCAATCACGAACAGGTATATGAGCATGTAATTAAAACCTTGCAACAAGCTGACACACCCAATGCCACCAATAGTTTTGAAGCCTTAAAGACAGTTGAAATTATTGAAAGAATTTACGAGGCAGCGGCAAAGTTATCCGTGTAATCAGTTGGAGAGTGTTTCACGCAAAGAAGCAAAAAAGCAAAGAAAAGTATAGGCATATTTAGCGCATGGTCCCTTCTGTTGCGCTTAGTTACCGAACTCTAATTTTTTAGGACTCTCAAGCATTTTTAATGTGCAGACAACTGTTGGAATCCGGCGCCAGACGAAAACGTCACAACGCCTAAACAGCAAAAGAATAGCTAGCAAAAAACGCCTACCCGCCTCAACGGCAATAAAATGAACACCTCTCAACAGCATACGGAAACAAACGAACAATGGGACATGGTAATAGAACCCCATGCGCACCTGTTTGATTTAAAACTAAAGGAAGTATGGCATTACAGGGATTTATTACTGTTACTGGTACGCCGTGATTTTGTGTCCTTTTACAAACAAACTATTTTAGGACCTTTGTGGTTTTTTATACAGCCCTTATTTACCACTATTATTTATACGTTTATTTTTGGTAACCTTGCCGGTATCTCTACCGAAGGTTTGCCGGCACCACTTTTTTATATGGCAGGCATCACTGCCTGGAATTACTTTGCCGAATGCCTTACCAAAACATCCACTGTATTCCGGGATAATTCCAATGTATTTGGAAAAGTATATTTCCCAAGACTCATCATGCCGATGAGCATTGTCATTAGCAACCTGATCCGCTTTGGGGTTCAAATATTGTTGTTATTGCTCATGATGGCTTATTACGCTTTTAAGGGAGCCGCATTTCAACTAAATGCATTTGCACTGCTATTTCCATTCTTGGTTGTATTAATGGCGCTATTGGGTTTGGGAACAGGTATGATTATTTCTTCACTCACTACTAAATACCGTGACCTTGTTTTCCTGGTAACCTTTGGAGTACAATTATTAATGTATACCACTACGGTAGTGTACCCACTATCAGAAGCCATTAAAAAATATCCAACCTACAGCTGGTTGTTTTCACTCAACCCAATGACGCCCATCATTGAAACATTTCGTTATGGCTTTTTGGGACAAGGAACTTTTAGCTGGGCATCCCTGGGCATTTGCAGCCTGGTAACAATCAGTGTAACCGTTGCTGGAATATTTATATTTAACAAGGTGGAAAGGAATTTTATTGATACGGTATAAATTTATTTGAGGTAATTAGATGGCAATCGCAATAAAAGTAGAAGGGCTTTCAAAAGCTTACCAGTTAGGACAAATAGGTACCGGCACCATCTCCCGGGACTTGGAACGTTGGTGGGCGGGTATCCGTGGCAGGGAAGATCCTTTTTTAAAAATAGGGGAAGAAAATGACCGCACTACTATCAGCCAAAGTAATATTGTGTGGAGTTTAAAAGATATCAATTTTGAAATAGAACAGGGAGATGCGGTGGGCATCATTGGCCGCAATGGTGCTGGTAAAAGCACACTCCTGAAAATACTTAGCAGGGTAACAGCACCCACCAAAGGATCGGTAAAAGCAAAGGGGCGCATTGCCAGTTTACTGGAAGTAGGCACGGGCTTTCATCCGGAGCTAACTGGTAGGGAAAATATTTACCTTAACGGTGCCATCCTAGGCATGCGTAAAAAAGAAATAGACAGAAAGCTCGCCGAAATCATTGACTTTAGTGGGGTAGAAAAATACATAGATACACCCGTTAAGCGCTACAGCAGTGGTATGTATGTTCGCCTTGCCTTTGCCGTAGCAGCCCATTTAGAAAGTGAAATTTTAATAGTTGATGAAGTGCTGGCTGTGGGAGATGCAGAGTTTCAAAAAAAATGTTTGGGGAAGATGGGGGAAGTTAGTAAGGGAGAGGGGAGAACTGTGTTGTTTGTGAGTCATAATATGCAGGCGATTCAAAATTTATGCGATTCTTGTATTTTTTTGGAAAATGGGTTACTAGTGGCTAAAAATAATACCCACATCATAATCACTTCTTATTTAAAAAGATCAACCAGTGAATCCTATCAACCCAGCGTGGAAAAAATGAAGCAACTAATTTTTATTGCTGCGATATTTTTGGAAAATACAGTACTTGATGATGGTACCATAACTGTATTTTTAGAAATCAAAAGCAGCGTTGAAAAATTTGTTTCCGTAGATTTCAGAATAATTTCTGAATTGGCTGTTCCTGTGGCATTTTCATCTTTTGGAGCTTTAAATTATAATGATAGATTTTTTTTGATTAATGGGATCAATAAAATATCATTTAAAATAAATGTTGCTAATCTTGCAATCGGAGGGTACAAAATCTCGGTAGACATAACGGAACCAAATGTGCAATATTTTGATCGTTGTGAGGATTGCTTAGATTTTGACATTGTTAAAATATCAAGTAGCAAAAGACAGTTAGAGCAAAATTGGAATTACGGTTATATTCAACTACCAATAGTGAAAGTATGATAAGAAGGATAATAAATAAACTGCGAAAAATCAAGAATGGGAAAACAGTTCCCGTCAACGTCCATTTAAGTATAGTGGACAGGGTCGGGCTGGATTTTCAGAAATTTAAAACGGTATTTGATGTAGGGGCTTACCATGGTATTGTTTCTGAAGATGCATTAACAAAGAATGCCAATATTGAGGTTCATTTATTTGAGCCGAATAATGCAGCTTTTGAAGTGATTTGCAAAAAATTTGCAGGCAAGAATATTCACCTTATTAACAAGGCTGTATCTGATACTAATGGAACAAAAAAATTATATTTAAATCATTTTGAGCAAACAAATTCATTACTAGAAAGTAATTCGGTTGATGATCACCTTGATGAACTAACAAAAAATATAGCTTCCCAAAATGTAGATGTTATTACATTAGATAAATACTGCAAGTCCATCAATTTACATGAAATAGACTTCCTTAAAATTGATACACAGGGAAACAGTTTTCAAGTCTTATCAGGAGCCGCAGAATTGCTAAGAAAAAAGCAGATCAAATATATCTATGTTGAAACTGAATTCATACAGATATACAAGGAGCAGAAATGTTTCTCCGAAATAGAAATTTTTATGCGTTCAATCGGGTATCAATTATTTAAACTATACGATTTGCATTATGCTCAAGATGGTAGGTTAGCCTGGTGTGACAGCTTATTTATTCCCGCTTTACAAATTCCATTACACCAATAAGGATTTTACTAATTTTTTACCTTTTTAATGGGAAAGGTTTAGCAGTTTAAAGGCTCGTTAAGGACGTTATAGTAAAGGGTTAGTTTGAAATATAGGATAAAAAAAAATTCCAATAGTAAAATGTGGCTAAAAAATTTAATCAAACGTATTTTCAATATTCCAATAGGTATTCCCATAAATCCTTACAAAAAAGAATCGTGGTCACAATCAGGTGAGGACATTATTATAGAATACCTTTTTAGATTAAGAAAAATCGATAAACCTGTATGCCTTGATATTGGAGCCTTTGATCCTTTTTTTGCTAATAATACCTACAAATTTTTTCTAAAAGGATCTAAAATTGTTAATATCGACGCAAATCCTACAGCTATTAATAAATTTAACCAAGTCCGCCCTTCAGATACAAATCTTAATATTGGAATTGGGGGCAAATCTGGTGAGTTTGATTTTTTTGTTATGCAAGACCCTTCATTAAATACATTCTCAGAGGTTGAAAAATCCAGTCTGGTAAAGCTAGGACATTCATTAAAAGAAATAATCAAAATAGAAATGGTTACAATTAACCAGATTTTTGAAAAGTATTTTAAAAATGGAAAGATCGATTTTTTGTCGATAGATGCAGAAGGAGTGGATTTTGAGATTATTCAATCCCTTGATTTTACAAATCATCAACCAAGGGTTATATGTATTGAGACTATTAATTATACCCCTGATGGAACAGGTACAAAAAGAACTGATTTATGTAATATTATTGAAAATGCCGGCTATCATGAATATGCCAATACCAATATAAATTCCATTTTCGTTCATAAAAATTGGTGGTTTGGTAAATAGATATAAAGTGAAATTTTTCGTGTCTTGGTATTTGTAAGAATTTATTTTTTTTAATGAATTGTTTGCTGCTTGAAATAAAGTTTGAAGGTGGGTTGGGAAACCAACTTTTTCAATACGCAACAGGTCGAAATCTTTGTATTCAAAATAAAATTCCTTTTTTATTATTAAACACCCATAGTTTTATCAATCAATCATTGGAACGAAATTTCTCTCTTTCCAATTTTAAAATTAGCGGGTCTGTAATAAAAAGTAATTCGCTAAAAAAGATTTTTAGACAGCATACAAAATTAAATTCAATTGCAAGATTCTTTAGATGCTACCAATCAATAGAAGAAAATAATTGTCAATTGCAGCAGTTAGATGGTCAAACCAACCTGCTTACCTCATTAAATGGCTATTGGCAATCACAACATTATTTCGAGAATATAAGAGCTGTTCTATTGGAGGAGTTAGTTCCAGTTTACTTACCAGCTTTTCCCTTATGGATTGACAATGAAAATACAGTTGCAGTTCATATAAGACGCACAGACTATCTTCAGGAACCACGTTATGGGTTTATTGGCATTGATTATTATAATAAGGCCATCCATAATATACAAGAGAAATTAAAAAATCCAATATTCATTTTTTTTTCAGATGATTTGGGTTGGTGCAAGCAAAACTTTAGTATAACCAATTGTATTTTTTTTGAAGAAAATAATTGGCAAAAAGATCACCTTCAATTGTATATGATAGCTCAGTGCAAACACCAAATAATCGCTAATAGTTCCTTTTCATGGTGGGGTGCCTGGCTTAATAAAAACGCTAATAAAATAGTAATACGGCCTGCAGTTCCATTTAAGGATCAAAGCATATTATATCAAGATCACTATCCTGCAGATTGGACTGCTATTAATAACGAGCATGATTAAAGAAAGTGGAGTATCAGTTATAATTTGTTGCCATAATAGTTCAAAAAGAATTGGCAATACGCTCATGCATCTTGCTGAGCAAATAGTTCATCAAGTATATTGCTATGAGATTATATTGGTTGATAATAATTGCGTAGATGATACGATAGTAACAGCTCTTAAATGTTGGAACTCATATGGCAACCCTTTTCCATTGCATGTGATAAAGCAACCAAAACCCGGATTAACTTTTGCCAGACAGCAAGGAATTGATACAGCCAATTTTGAATATGTAATTTTATGCGATGATGATAATTGGTTGTGTAAAGATTACTTAGAAAGAACGATCAACTTATTTGAAATTTTGCCTGATGTTACAATCATAGGTGGAATAGGGGAGGCTGTATTTGAAAGCAATCCACCAGAATGGTTCCACCAATTAAAAGGATTTGGGTATGCAGTAGGTGACGAAGGCCGTTCTTCGGGCTATACAGATTCAGTTTATGGGGCTGGTATGGCAATAAGGAAATCTATTTTTAACAAACTGATAAAAGTTGATACTACATTTATTTTGTCGGACAGAAAAGGGACTGCATTATCATCTGGCGGTGATGTTGAAATTTGCTTAATATTTAATAGAGCGGGTTATAAAATATACATGGAAAATAATCTTTGCTTTAAGCATTTTATAACTACCGAACGCCTTCGATGGGATTATTATTTGCAACTTCGTAAAGCATTTGGGGTTGCAATAGCATATTTACAAGCTTATAATTTGATGAGTGATTCTGTTATTAAAGATGATTTAAAAGACTATGTAAAAAAAGTGTCTATTTATATTATTTTTTTGTGTAGGCGCATTCATTTTTTTTTATTCCCGCATTTTTTTAAGAATGCTAACTGTGCAGGTTTTACGCAAATACTTTCCATGAAACGAACTCTGCTTTTAAATAGTAAATTAATTAGTGAACTGTCTAAAAAAATAAACCATCCAGCTAAATAGCTATTATTTAATTAATGCGCATTGCTTACATTTCTCATGAATTTCCACCAGATACGGGCAAAGGCGGTATTGGTACTTATGTAAAACAGATGGCAACTGCAATGGCAAAAAAAGGAATTGATGTGCATGTGTTTGCTGGCAGTCCCCTTAAGTCAGGTTCATTTATTGTGGACGGTTTTCAGCTCCATTTGGTGCAATGCGATAATGGTTTAGATTTCAAAGAAAAAGTATTGACGTTTTTTTCTGAGCAACAGCAGTTATTACCTTTCGATTTAATGGAGAGCCCGGAAATAGGCGGTAATGCCTGGGAGATTAAAAAACATTACCCTCAATTGCCGTTAATAGTGAGGCTGCATGCACCCGATTATTTGGTTGAAAGCTTAAAAAAAAAGTATATTCCATTTTTTGCAAAACTTCGTTTTGTATTGGGGGCATTCCGCAGGCTTACCTGGGATATGGGCTATTGGAGAAAGTACAATAAAGAACAAGATGCCGATTACCAGTTTATTCAATTGGCCGATTACATTACGGCACCTTCTAAAGCCATGAAAAATTGGGTGTTGGAAAACTGGGATATTACTACTTCTAAAATAACCGTAATACCCAATCTCTTTTTACCTGATCCTGCTTTTTTGCAAATACCTGTTGCAGCACAAAATACCTACAAAAGGGTGGTCTTTTTTGGACGGCTGAATGTGTTGAAAGGATTGGTGAATGCAACGATTGCTATGAAAAAGATATTACGAGTAAATCCTGATTGGCATTTTAGGGTAATAGGCGATGATGGTAATGGTCCCTATGCAGGTACAAGCATGCGCAACTGGATGAATCAAGAGTTGAAAACCGTTTTGAATCAAGTGGAATTTATAGATGGTATGTCGTATGAATTGCTACCTGTCTCAATTGAGCAGGCAGAGATTGTGTTGTTACCAAGCTTATTTGAAAGTTTTTCTTACACCTGTGCAGAGGCAATGGCTGCCGGCAAGGCCATTGTTGGAAGTAAAAATGGTGGTATGGCAGATTTGTTGGTTGATGGCGAAAGTGGATTGTTGGTTGACCCGGAAAATACTGCAGCGCTATACGAAGCTTTGGCAAAACTAATTGTGGATGAAGAAGCCAGGTATCAAATGTCGATAAATGCCCGCCAAAGAATAGTGACAGAATTTAATACTGATGTTATTACCCAAAAATGTGTAGACTATTATAGAGCAATTGCTCATTGAATTCATGGAAAAAATCAGAGTATTTCATTTTCTCAATAGTGGCGGTGGTGGTGTGTTATCTGTTGTTCGCAATTTGCTTTTGTATAAACAGCATTCTTTAATAGAAAATCATATCATTTACACAATCAATAAAGATATAGTACCATCTTTTGAAGCAATACAATTAGAAGGTGCTGCAAGTGAGCAAATTTTTTACTATTCTGCCAAGTGGAATTTTTACTATACCTGCAGGCAGTTAGCAAAATTATTGCCAGACGACAAAGCAGTTGTTGTAGCCCACGATTGGCTTGAGCTAGGCATGATGAGTAATCTTGGTTTGCAAAACCCTGTTATTCATTTTTTGCATGGTGATTATGACTACTATTATAACCTGTCAACAAAACACGCTGCATCTATTGATTTGTTTTTTCCTGTTGCCGGTAATATTGCTCAAAAATTAATTAATCTATTGCCATATCGGCAGCAAGATATTTCTTACCTACGTTTTCCTGTGGCATCAATTACTGGCGAAAGAATAGAAGGGCAGGGGGTATTCAATATCATATTTATAGGAAGAACAACCGAAGCGAAGGGGTATAATTTATTGCCAGTAATTGCTAATCAGCTTGTTCATTTATCTACAGATATTTGCTGGCATATTGTTGGGGATAATGACAAAACAAAAAAGGAAGATTGGAGTAAAATAAACAATGTAAAATTTTATGGATCGCTAGACAATGAAAATGTACTAAATCTTTTGTTACAAATGCATGTCCTGCTGCTGCCGTCACTATCAGAAGGCATGCCGATAGTAGTTATTGAAGCAATGAAGGCGGGTGTTATTCCATTGGTAAATGATATTGAAGGTGGAGTACAGGAAATGGTTATTAATAATGAAACGGGCTGGAAAATTAAAGGTAATAAAGTAGAGAGTTATGTACAGCAGTTAATTTTACTATTGAATGATTCCAAATTAATGAAACAGATGCAAAAAAAATGCACGACCACCTCTAATGAAATGTTTAATCCTGAGAAAAATGTCGAAGCAATTGAGGAAAGAATATTAACATCTGTTGAAAAACAGCAAATAAAAAAAACAGCAAATAAGATTTACGGCAGCAGGTTGGATCGGGAATGGATGCCAAATTTTTTTACAACTTCATTTAGAAAATTGACTAAATAGTTGTTCGAAAAACAACATAAATTAATTTAACTGAATAAATAAGTTCGGGAAATGATAAACATTGTAGAAAAACTGACTTTAAAAATATTGCGCAAAGTCAACCCTGCTTATCATAGTTCAAAAAGTAGTTGGTCTCAATTAGGTGAGGATATGATTATTGATTTTATTTTTAAAAACTATTTACATTGTTCATTGCCTTCCTATCTTGATATTGGTGCTAACCACCCCTATATTTTAAGCAACACATATCACTTTTACAGTAAAGGGTGCCGGGGAGTGAATCTGGAACCCGATCCAGCCAATGCATACCTTTTGAAAAAAGACAGGCCTGGAGATATTACACTAAATTGGGGAGTAGGGGATAGTGAACAGGAGCTCGATTTTTATATCATGTCCAACCCAACATTGAATACTTTTTCGAAAGAAACTGTAGATGCCTATTCAAAAAGCGAAGGATTTGATAATCCAAAAACAATATCAGTTGAAAAAATAAAATTGGTTAAGGTGAATACATTGTTGGAAAAATATTTTTCCAACAATGAGAATTACTTTATCTCGATTGATGTAGAAGGATTGGATTTTGATATTGTGAAAAGCATAGATTACGAAAGGTATAAGCCCAAGGTAATTTGCGTAGAGACATTGGTTTATACAAGAAGTCGTTTGATTCAAAAACAGCAGGAGATTATAGATTTTATTCTCAATAAAGGATACTTTGTATATGCTGATACCACTGTAAATACAATTTTTGTAAGAAACGATATTTTGTGATTTGCATAGAGATACCATTAGTTAAATTACTTTCTTCTACAGTAAAATAAAATCTAAATGACCTTTGACAGATCGATTTATATTGAAGAACCAAGCATCATAGAAAGGGAATTGAAAATTATATTTAAACGTAAATTACCTTCAATTATTTTTGATATAGGTGCATGTGAAGGGGAAGACAGTGTTAAATATTCAAGGCTTTTTCCAAAATCAAAAATTTTTTCGTTTGAACCATTGCCTGATAATATTGAGCTAATCAAACAAAATGTTTCAAAATATGGAATTGAAAATGTTTCATTACATAATTTGGCACTTTCCTCAGAAAACGGAACAGCCGATTTTTTTGTTTCAGATGGCCGGCCTGAAAATGCCATTGAATCAGACTGGAACTATGGTAACAAATCAAGCTCGTTACTAGCACCTAAGAATCATACAGTTTTAGCCAGCTTTATAAATTTTGAAAAAAGAATAAATGTTGAAACGGTTACCTTAAAGTCGTTTTGCAGCAAGAATAATTTAAATCAGATCGATTTTGTTCACCTCGATGTACAGGGTGCAGAACTTATGGTACTGGAGGGAGCCGCAGATTTTATATCATCCATAAAACTTATTTGGCTGGAAGTTTCGAGATTAGATATTTATCAGGGACAGCCCCTGGCAAACGATATTAGTAGATTTATGAAACAAAATAATTTCATTTTATTCAAAAATTCTCTAACAGGAATACAGGGTGATCAGCTTTACATCTCGAAGTCATTTTTTAGCAGCCACACAATTTTATTTTTCAAGTGTCGTGTTTTTATAGGATCAATCCTTAAACGTATTGCTGCAAAAATTGAGATCAACAAGTAATTATATGTCGGGAACATTTTCTAAAATATATAAAACAATGCAATGCCGTTAACAGTTGGCTCCAAAAACGAAGAAACCAGAGTAAAATGGATTAAAAGTGCCATAAAAAAAATTCCCGATGGCCTTACCATTTTAGATGCCGGCGCAGGCGAGTGTCAGTTTAAGAAGTTCTGTAGTCACCTAAACTATATTTCTCAAGATTTTGGCAAGTACGATGGATCTAAGGAGGTGGGTTTACAAATCAAAGGCTGGGATAATTCAAAGCTTGATATAGTCTCTGATATTACTGAAATCCCTCTACCTAACGCAAGTGTTGACGCAATAATGTGTACTGAGGTGTTTGAACATATACCAGATCCGGTAAAAGCAATTCATGAATTTAAACGGCTGCTAAAGCCAAATGGCTATCTTATTATTACAGCTCCATTCGCAAGTCTTACGCATTTTGCACCCTATCATTTTGCCTCCGGACTTAGCCGATATTTTTATGAACATCATCTCTATAATAATGACTTTAATATTGAAGAAATTGATTTTAATGGAAATTTCTTTGAGTTTGTTGCACAGGAAACTGGACGAATTCCAAGTATAGCTGCTAAATATTCAAGCGCAAAATTAAATTTTATAGAAAAGAGACTATTGAGGTTAAACCTTTGGATTCTTCAAAAATTATCCAATGGTGATAAAGGTTCTTCCGAACTTTTATGTTTTGGGATTCATGTGTTTGCTAGGAAAAATAATACTATCTGATTAAATGAATATAGTTAATAAATTGCTTGGCTATGTTGACCTAAAGATAACAAGTGCTTCCATGGCAAAAAAGAACAGCCAAAGCGTAGAGAAAAATTTAAAGCTGATATCCGAATTTTACAGAAAGAGTATTAGTAATAAAAATAGCCTAAATCCATACATAACCGGAATTGTATTCTCGAAAGATAGAGCTATGCAGTTGCATGCCCTATTAAATTCATACTTCCATTACACTAAAAATGCGGCTCCACTATTTGTGCTTTTTACTTATAGTAGTACTGAACATGAAAATGCTTATCAAATACTTAAAAATGAATTTTCATCATTTTCAGTAACATTCATCCCTGAAAGTAATTTCCGGTCAGATTTGCAAAACCTCATTCGTAGTATTAATGCTGATAGGGTATTTTTTATGACAGATGATGCTGTTTTTGTAAGTGAATATGATTTAAACAATTGTTTACAATTTAATCCAATTGATTATATTTTCTCCTTGCGTTTAGGACGGGACTTCGATTTTTGTTATACCTATAACATTACTCAGAAAATTCCAGAATTCCTGATTGTAGAATCAGGAAAAGACCAGTTAAATAGCTGGATTTGGAATGATATGAAAGGCTCACCAGATTGGATTTATCCACTGTCTGTGGATGCTACTGTCTTTTACAAAAAAGAAATAGAAGTATTATTAAATATTATGCCTTTTAAAACTCCAAACTCCCTGGAAGCAATGCTGCAGCAATATAATAGCTTGTTTTTATATAGAGTTGGTATTTGTTATTCCAACACAAAATACATAAATATTCCCTGCAATATTGTTCAAACAGAGTATGAGAATGTTTCAACTAATTTGTTTTCAACAAATCAATTACTTCACATTTTTTTAAATGGTAAAAGAATAAACTGGCATTTTCCTTCGCATTTAAAGCCCCGTGAAGTACAATTAATTGAGTATTCATTTATATAATAGTTTGTGAAATTATATTTAGCACAGTTAAGACAGCAATGCAAAATACTCCGCTAGTTTCCATTGGAATACCAAATTTTAACTATGGACACTTTGTTATTCAAACGCTCAATAGTGTAGCAGGGCAAGATTATGAGAATATTGAGGTTATCATAATCGATGACTTTTCTACAGATAATTCCATTCAGGTTATTGAAGATTGGATTACGAACTATTCAGGCAATTTTAAAATATTATTTTTAAAAAATACAGCAAATTCAGGCCTAACAAAAATTTGTAATCAACTATTAAAATCGGCTTCAGGAAAATATATTCAATTTCTTGATGCAGATGACTGGATATTGCCAGGGAAAATTTCGATGCAGGTAGCGTTGCTGGAAGCCGCAAATGCAACAGCGCTCATTTATTCTGATGTTAAAATAATAAATGAAAAAGGGGAAATAACCGGAGAAAGCTATTTAAGTAGAATAGGTTATGAAAAATCAAAAATGCCCTACGGAAATATACATCAACAGTTGTTCGATTTTAATTTTATCCCATTGCCTTCTGTTTTAATTGTTAGGAGGTTAATTGATGAAGCCGGAGGATTTGATGAGTTACTGGGTGTTCAGGATTATTATATGTGGCTCAAACTCACAGAGAAGTATAATGTAATATACATGCACCAAAGTACTGCTGTTTACAGGGTACATAGTGGTTCAATGAGTAACAGCATTTTTACAAACCCCCGCTCTGTAAATAGTGTTTTGGCAATAAAATATAATTATTATAAAAATTCTAGCAAGATAATAAGAAACAAAATCCTTACGACTATACACTATTCTTCTGTTTATTTATATAAAACAAAATATCCAACTGCCGGAAAATGGTTAAAAATTGATTGTGTACTAAAACCTGGCGTTAAAAATATAATTTATTTAATTGCAAGTGGTATGGGAATCGGTTATTCATTTTTTGAAAAATTAAAATCAGCTTTTGGTAACAAAAAAATACCTGATGCAAATTGACAGAAAGTTTAATGCCGTTTTAAACAGTAAGATATGAATCAGGAACCTTTTGTGAGCGTTTTAATGACTTCTTACAACCGGCAAGACTTTATTGGAGAAGCAATTGAAAGCGTGCTGGCATCCACTTACAAAAATTTTGAGTTGATTATTGTAGATGACTGCTCAAAGGACAAAACTGTTGCTATAGCAAGAGGGTATGAAAATATTGATCAGCGCATAAAGGTTTATATGAATGAGAGAAATCTCACCGACTATGTAAACCGAAACAAAGCAGCAAGCTATGCAGTTGGGAAATACATTAAATACGTTGATTCTGATGATGTATTGTATCCTCATGGGCTTGAGGTAATGGTGAGAGGGATGGAACGATTTCCTGAAGCTGCTGTTGGTATGATTTATGGGCTACCGACAAATGAACCTTCTCCAGTTCTGTATAGTTCATATGAAGCATGGCATTCTTATTTTTTTAAAAATATTTGGTTACAGGTTGGCCCTTCTGGTTGTATTTACAGACGTAATGCCTTTGAAAAAGTTGGCGGGTTTTCCGGAAAGCCTTATGTAGGAGATTTTGAATTGAATATGAAACTCAGTGCCTTGTATCCTGTAGTGAGATTGCAAACTGATTTATTCTTTTATAGGGTACACGATAACAGGCAATCGGTGGAACAGGGTAAAAGTAATAAGATTAATTATTTAAATCACCTTGTAAATATAGAAGCATTAGAATCGCCCAACTGCCCACTTTCAATGGAGGAAAAAAATAAAGCATTTCGTATTCAGAATAAATTACAGTCAAGAAGAGCTGTACTAAGTTTGTTAAAAAACAGGCGGCTTGACTATTTTAAAGAAATGGTATTAAGCAGCGGTATGGGGTGGAAGCATTTCTTTAAAGGATTACTATCAATAAAATGACACATTTTTACTATACAACACTTGTAATTCGTCTTGTTTTTGAAGTAACAATTCCTAATTAATATTCAGTAAATGGTGCTTTTCATATTTATAAAACTAATCAATAAAACTAAATTATTTATTAGTCAAATCTTCAGAGAAATACGGATATGGTTTTTAAAAATTCTGCACAAAGGCCGGTTCTATTCAGGTAAAAATTTTCTTTTTGAATCCTCTTCCCAAATTAACCTGGATATAACTGAATCTTTTATTCATTTTGGTGATTGGGTACACGTACGAGATTTCTGCGTTTTTCGATCAGAAAAAAATGGGCAGCTGTCAGTAGGTAATAATGTTTTTTTTAATAATAATTGCAGTCTAAATTGTCTTGGAAAAATTGTAATTGGTAATTATTGCCAGTTTGGAGAGGGGGTTAAAATGTATGATCACAATCATGTGCATATAAATAAAGACAAGATTATTGCTGAGCAGGGATATGAAGTTGGTAAAATTAGTATTGGGGATAATTGCTGGATAGGGTCCAATGTTGTAATTCTTAAAGATGTAGAAATTGGTAACAATGTGGTGGTGGGCGCAGGGTGTGTGATTTATAAATCAATACCATCAGGTTCAGTTATTATCAATCAGCAAAATTTATTGATAAAGTAGTTCTATTTTGAACCTTGAAAATACAGCCAATAAAATTTAACAAATAGTGCTTGATTACTGAGATAAGAAATGAAAATCATTCACTGTGTAAACCAATATATGCCGCTCAGTTTTGCGGGTACCGAAGTCTACATTCATACATTGGCAAGTTTGCAGAAAAAGGGAGGCCACCACCCAGTTGTTATTACGCCGCATATCGAACACTACCGGCCCGGCAAAATGATACCACATTATGTTTATGAAGAATTGGATGTATATCAATTTAAAGAAACTGGAAATCCTAAGGACAGAGCTTTTATTTACGGTACCAAATCACCTGAAGGGCTGGCAAATTTCAATGAATTACTACATTTATTAAAGCCTGATATTGTTCATTTTCACGAATTAAACAGGAGTATTGGTTTGGGAATCGGGCATGTTAGGCTGGCTAAATTAGCCGGTGCAAAAGTTTTGCTCACTATGCATCTTTCT
>JBBQEA010000051.1:0-25495 GCA_038320245.1 Chitinophagales bacterium
AATCAGTGATGCGTTAATAGATAATTTCTTAGCTTTTGATCCAAACAGTAAAGTGGCTTGCGAAACACTTGTAACCACCGGACAAGTTATACTTGCCGGGGAAGTAAGAAGTAAGGCTTATTTAGATGTACAGGAAATAGCAAGGGGAGTAATACGTAAAATTGGATACACCAAAAGCGAGTATATGTTTGAAGCTAATTCATGTGGTGTATTATCGGCCATTCATGAGCAATCTGCAGATATTAACCAGGGTGTAGATAAAAAGAAGAAAGAAGAACAAGGTGCAGGAGATCAGGGAATGATGTTTGGTTATGCTTCAAATGAAACGGAAGATTATATGCCGCTGGCATTGGATCTTGCCCATAAAATTTTAACAGAGTTAGCTGCTATCCGCAGAGAAAATAAAGCTATAAAATACTTACGTCCTGATGCTAAAAGCCAGGTAACGTTGGAGTATGATGATAATAATAGGCCTGTAAGAATTGATGCTATTGTTGTATCTACACAGCACGATGATTTTGATTCAGAGGACAAAATGCTTGCAAAAATTAAAAAAGATATTGTTGAGGTTTTAATACCAAGGGTAAAATCCAAATATAAAAAATACGCCAAGCTCTTTAATAATGATATCAAATATCATATTAATCCTACCGGCAAGTTTGTAATTGGTGGTCCACATGGTGATACAGGCCTTACTGGCCGTAAAATTATTGTTGATACCTATGGAGGTAAAGGAGCGCACGGTGGTGGTGCATTCAGTGGCAAAGACCCAAGCAAAGTTGATAGGAGTGCAGCCTATGCTACAAGGCATATTGCCAAAAATTTAGTAGCTGCCGGCGTGGCTGATGAAGTATTGGTGCAGGTTTCATATGCTATTGGCGTAGCGCAACCTACATCAATCAATGTAAATACTTACGGTACTGCGAAAGTTGCGCTCACTGACGGGGAAATAGGAAAAATTGTACAATCCGTTTTTGATATGCGTCCATACTTTATTGAACAACGGTTAAAATTGCGTAGTCCTATTTATAGTGAAACTGCAGCTTATGGGCATATGGGGCGTAAAAATGAAGTGGTGATTAAAGAATTTAAAGATCCTTATGGTAAAATTAAGAAAATGAAAGTCGAGCTCTTTACCTGGGAAAAGCTTGACTTTGTACCAAAAGTTAAAAAAGCATTCGGAATAAAATAATCTACTAATCGTAGAATCAAAATTAATTATTAATATCTCCACCCATAAGTTGGCAACAGCTTATGGGTTTTTTACGCCTATCGGTTATTAGTTTTTCTTGTTAACAGTATTTAAATGGGTTTTACTGACTATCCGCTATTAGGTTCAACTTCAACAGAATAAAATTGTAGAGCCGTAGGCTCGCTTCTGTTTTGTAAAAACGGGTTTTAACCCGTTGTGTTAAAAAATGCGGCTGGACGAGAGCCGTAGGCTCGGCACATATAGGCGTATATTGGTAAAACCAAAAGTTTTGGTTATTTGTTTGGTCTCTCTTTATATGTGTAGCACCTATGGTTCTCAATATTCTATTTTATATTTCATCAACGGGTTGAAAATTCCCGCCTCAGTCAGGCTTACAATATTCACCGAGGCTAAGCCTCTTTGCAGCAAATTGCGGATAGTCATACGGATTTTATCATATAATAACACAGCCGCGTTACTTTAAAATTAAACCTAGTAAAATCTTTTTTGATTTACTGTTATTTAAGATTGAATCAATTAACTCCCGGTTAATCCGAAAGGGGTGGCAAGTACCTGTATTTGGAAGGTTATTTTGAAAGCGATATTTCTGATCCTTAATTTACAAACATCTTAAAAGCTTTTTTTCTAAAATTGAAATAATTTACTATTTAAGCTTCTGTTAAGAATTTAGCATTTTATCCACATTTTATTCTTTAAAATTTAATAATGTTTAGTGGTAATTAAAGGTTTAGGCAGGGTTTATAGTTATTTCTTAAACATTATATTTATAAAAATATAAATAATTTTTGTTAAATAGTTATTTATATCCATAATTTAGCTGAATAATAATAAAGTATTTAATTTATTAATATTAAAAAATCTTTTAAAAATCTAAACAAAACAGTATGAGAAAAATTACAGTAAAATCAGTTATCCCGTTTCTGGTCTTAGTCGTTCTTGCTATTTTAGCTGCGTTTATAAAACCTGAAGCAGATTATGTGCCTGGTCCCAAAGATCCGCAATATGTGTCTTCCGACATGGTATGGGTTTTAATATCAACTGCACTGGTATTTTTAATGACTCCTGGTCTTGCTTTCTTTTATGGAGGTATGGTGAATCGTAAAAATGTAATTTCTACTATGATTAAAAGTGTGGTAGCTGCAGGTATTGTTGGAGTTTTATGGATTGTTGTTGGCTTTAGTCTATGTTTTGGTGACACAATTGGCGGATTTATAGGAAATCCTATGACTTTCTTATTTTTTCAGGGCGTTAAATCACACGCTGCCTGGCCTTCAGCAAACACAATGCCGCTAACACTTTTTTCCTTGTTTCAATTAATGTTCGCAATTATTACTCCTGGTTTGGTGGTGGGTGCTGTTGCTGAGCGGATACGTTTTACTTCTTATGTCGTGTTTATTTTATTATTTAGTTTATTGGTTTATGCTCCGGTTGCACATTGGAGCTGGCATCCTGATGGATTCTTAGCTAAAATGGGAGCCTGGGATTTTGCAGGTGGCACGGTTGTTCACATTACAGCAGGATGTGCGGCTTTAGCAGGTGCATTGGTATTAAAGCGTCGCAAATCTCATGTATTAAGAACTGAAATTCCTCCTGCAAATGTGCCTTACGTATTAATCGGAACTGGATTACTTTGGTTTGGTTGGTTTGGTTTTAATGCAGGATCTGCAGTGGGTGCTACACCGTTAGCTGTGAATGCTTTTGGTACTACTAATACAGCCGCAGCTGCTGCTGGTTGTGCATGGATGTTTTTTGATGTGTTAAAAGGAAAAAAGCCTTCCGTACTTGGTTTCTGCATTGGAGCCGTGGTTGGATTGGTTGCGATAACACCGGCTGCCGGATTTGTAGGTATTCCACAGAGTATTATAATTGGTGTTATTGGTGCAATTGTTTCCAATATTGCAGTTGGAATTAAGCAAAAATCTAAATTAGATGATACATTGGATGTTTTTCCTTGCCATGGTTTGGGTGGCATGATTGGGATGTTGCTCACTGGTGTATTTGCCAGTCAGGTAGTGCATGGTATTCCCGGAGGCCCTAATGGATTGGCTTATGGTAACCCTGGTTTTCTATTTATCCAGTTTAAAGCAATGGCAATAGTAGTTGGTTACAGTTTTACTGTGTCATTCCTGATTTTTAAATTCATCAACTTTATTTTACCAATTCGTGTTAGTGCAGAGGAAGAAGAAGAAGGTTTGGATGCATCTCAGCATGATGAAAATTATGTTCAGGGAACACTATTGGTTAATACAGGTGGATTTGTAGAAGAAAAGCCTGCATATTAATATTAATTTTTCTCTTAGATACAATACTTATCACAGCAGGGTTAATTGGTTAACCATCAAATTGCCCTGCTGTTTTTCCTTTTCAAAGCTCCATTTATCTCAGGATTAAAATATAGAGATGAACTTTTTTGAGTTTTGTTTCCTTTTTAAAATATCGTTGCTGCCATAACAATTTTGTGATATACCCTTTATTGGAATTATCACACTTAACTAATTTTTTTATTTTAAACTTAAAACCAAAACTGATTATTATGGATTTAAAATTAGCAGCAGCAGTTACATTACTATTGATATCTTCTTTAGTATCTTTTGCACAGGAGGCCACTAAAACAGCTATCAAGAAAGCAGCAATTCTGTCAACTACTCCAGATGAAGACGAGACTAAAACTTTAACAATTTCCGGCGGTTTAGATGCCTATTACAGGTATAACTTTTCCAACAATTTTGCAAACAACTATACAAGTTTTACCAACTCTCAAAGTTCCTTTGAATTAGGCATGGCAAGTATCAGAGCTGATGCAAGTGCATTGGCCGGCAAGGTAACAGCAACTATTGATTTGGGTTTTGGCAGAAGAGCAGAAGAGTTTTCATATAATGATGGAGCAACAGACCAAAGTAAAAATGGGTTTGTATCTCTATCCAATATAAAACAGCTTTTTGTTACTTATGCACCTTCAAGTACAGTAAAATTTACTATGGGTAAATTTGCAACACATGTTGGCTACGAGTTGGTAGATGCACAATTAAACAGAAATTATAGCATGTCTTACATGTTTACAAACGGACCATTTTTTCATACTGGTTTAAAAGCGGATATTACTGCTGGCCCGGTTGGTTTTATGTTAGGGGTAGCTAATTATACCGATCAATCTACTTCTACCAATAATGTAAAGAGTTTATTAGCACAAATAAGTGGGGGATCAGCTGACGGTAAATTTAAAGCTTACTTAAATTATGTTGGATCTTATGGTTCAAAATCTGAGACAATTCCGGGTTCATTAAAAGCCCTTAGCCAGGTAGATTTGGTTATAAATTCTACTATTACCTCAAAATTCGGTATTGGTTTCAATGCTACGGTGCAAGATCGTAAAACTATGATGGCGTCAACAAGTGGTAGCTGGTGGGGTACAGCCTTGTATTTCAATTTTGATCCAACACCTGCAACGGGTATTACCTTACGAAGTGAGTATATTGGCGACAGTAAAGCTGTTTACTTCCCTACTAAAAATATATTTGCAAATACACTTTCTGTTAATTGTAAAGTAGGGCCATTAACTATCATTCCTGAATTGAGAGTGGAAACATCGCAAAATACCATTTATCTTAAGAAGAATGGTACTAGTGTAAAATCTACAGCTACAGCACTAATTGCAGCAGTATATAAATTTTAATAGAACCTTAAGCATAAAATATTTTCATTTTGTAAGTAAATAGTTTCTTTTAAGATACTGTTTGATATTGCCTTTACAAATTGATCAACTTTTCATATGGCAAGCAATCGTTAAGGCCCCTCATTTTTATGAGGGGTCTCTATTTTTAAAGACGGGTGATAATTATACAAAATATTATTTCATTACAGGCCAATATGTGCTGGCTAAAATTATGGCAATGGCGCAATGTGAAAGGATTTGGCAAATGACGGCCTGTGCCGATCTTCTTCGGCATTTTACTGTCAACCTCGTATAATCGGTATTACTATTACGTTTAGGCCTGTGCCACTTTATTAGTGAAATTTTGCCAGTAACATTTAATACGTATTTTTACTTTCATGTGTTTACAGCTTTTTTCATTACGGTTTCTGCGCTTTAACACATCCTGTTTTTTCAACAAATTCACTTCATTAAAATTGCTGCATGATGAGATTTTTACTTACCGCTGTTTTATTTCTCTATTTATTACCTGTTTTTTCACAGCCAACTTCTACGCCCGCCTCCGGTTACCAATGGATTAAAACTGGTAGTTCAAATTATAATTCTTTTCTGGTAAGCACTATACCCAATATAACAAATGGCACTACTAATTTTGGCTTTTTGTTAGATAAAGACCCCTCGGATTGTAGTGGTCATTGTGGTGGAAACTGCGATGGCAACAGCAAGTACGCTGTGTCTTTGTATGGGATAAATAATACAGTACCTGTGGGCACCAATAGTAACTGCGAGCAGAGAGCTATTGTCATTAATCAATGGCCGAACGATTTTTTAGATGCCAGTGTTAGCAACGGCGCCACCTCCGGTAAAGTGCAATTACCGATTAGTGCAAAAGTTACCATTAAGAAATCTGCGCTTCCACTAACACCGGGATGTGGTGCAGGTTCCGGTAATAATTTGGGCAAAATATTTGGTGGAAATGGACCCGGTAATTCAACCAAAGTAAACGTAGTGTGCAACTATGATATTAGCTGGAGTTCGACTGCTTTTGGAGGCATCATTTCTGGTGGTCAATCATGGCAAGAGATGGGATCTTTTACAGGTGAAGAGCCAGGTAGTGGCAATTATTCTGACTATATCCCGTGGGCTGCAGCTGCTTTTGGTAATACAATTGTTGCAGACAGTGTGTATGATATTCCTGTTAATGCTATTGGGCAAACCGGAGGTAATTTTGAAATTGTAGTTTTTTCATCGCCTTCCATTTCAGTAACAAGAGAATTTGGTAATGCAGATGGTTTGGCTGAGTCTGAACCCGGCATGGAAGGGCTTGCAGATTACCTGGTAGAATATGATATTTGGGAAATTCAACAAATACTTCCTTTGCGTTTAACTGAATTTGCGGCACAACTGCTTTCAAACCATGCTGTTCAGCTTCGCTGGATAAATAATTCAGAATATAACAATGATAGGTATATTGTTGAAAGAAGTTACAATGGCCGTAATTGGCAGCAGGCTGGTACGGTTGCAGCGCTTATAAATCCGCCTGCAAATACTGGTAGATATTATTTTACCGACAATACGATTGCTGCCGCAGAAAAGACAATTTTCTACCGGCTTAAGTTGTTGGAAAAATCAGGAACTGTGATTTACTCTAATCAGGTAATAATACGAAATGCAAAGCAGGCATTTTTCTCATTAGTTTCCACCGGTGCAAAAAATGAATACAGGGTAATATCAGGTAATAGCGAAAAACGCAACATCAGCGTTATCAACACCAATGGACAAATAGTTAAGCAATTTAATTTAGAAGGTATTAGTAATAACATCATTAGCTTAAATGACCTGACTACTGCAGTTTATTCCATCGTTATTCAACAGGCAGATAAAAAGGAAATTATTAGAGTGTTTGTTTTTTAAAAGATTCAAGATCTTTCTCATTTTTTATTTTCAATTGGATCATTGTGTTTAATAAAAATTAACTGAACAGATTTTTTTCATCTCTTTAAAACCCCGGTCACAAAAGACGCAATTAAAATTGTAGCTATCTGTTTTAACTCAAAAAAATGGGAATCGCCACTTATGCGTTCAGCCGTTTAGTTAGCAAAGAAAATAACGTCTCAACGCCTAAATGGCCATACAAAGCAAACGGCATATGCTCCGCTAATTAAAAATGCCCGTCTGCCAAATATCCACTTGGTGCTAAAAATTAAAAGCCTATATTTATAAAAAAAATTACATGCGTTTTTTAAGCATATTTTCATGTTTGTGGTTAATGCTTTCCTGTAATGCCCAAACAAAAAAGCCAGGTCTTTTAATTAATAAAGATGATAACAGCTTGCTATGGCAGATAAGTGGAAACGGGTTACAAAAACCTTCTTATTTGTTCGGTACTTTTCACCTGATGTGCAAAGATGATATTCAATTTAGTAATCAGTTAAAAGCAGCCCTTGCCAATGCTACAATCATGTACATGGAGCTTGATATGGACGACCCCGCTTTGATGCTGAGTGGAATGATGTTGATGACAATGAAAGGTGGGAAAAAACTGTCCGATTTTTATTCAAAAGAGGAATATAAAAAAATCGAAACGTTTTTTAAAGATAGTTTAAGTGCCCCCCTTTCTTTTTTACAAACGATGAAACCATTTATGCTCCTTGCATTACTTTATCCCAAAATGATGCCATGTAAAGCGGTGAGTGGAGTAGAGGAAGAACTGATGAAATTGGCAAAAGTTCAAAAAAAGGAAATTAAAGGACTGGAAACAATGGAACTACAGGCGGCCGTATTCGACAGCATACCTTACGAAGAACAGGCAAAAGAATTATTGAAGTCTATTGATAGTATGGAGATGAACAAAAAGAATTTTGATACCATGATGAGGGTGTACAAAAGCCAGCGACTATCAGCTATTGAGGCCCTTTTTAGTAAAAGCGAATTTGGTATGCAGGATCATGAGGATATATTGCTTAACAAGCGCAATGTTAACTGGGTAGAACAACTTGGCGCCATATTAAAAAAGGAAAATGTTTTTATTGCAGTGGGTGCCGGTCACCTGGTAGGGGGAAATGGCCTCATTAACTTACTTCGTAAAAAGGGCTACAAGTTGTCGCCATTGCAAAACAGATAGTAAGCCATCGTGAAAGTTATCAACAGCTATTTTACGTATAACTTACAAGTTTTTTATAATTGAAACCAACCTATCCACCTGTTCGTTGGATACATCCAGATGAGTAACCATTCTTATCTGGTTTGCAGAAATCACCATAACCGATATAGCTTGCTCTTTCATTATTGCCGAAAAACTTTCTGGAGTAAAGGGCGACAGTACTTCAAATATCACAATATTGGTTTCAACCGGTAATATTTCCCCCACGAAAACTTTTTCGGATAAAGCCACAGCAATCTTTTTTGCATTGTCATGGTCGTTTTGTAATCTATCAATATTGTTCTCCAAGGCAAAAATGCCGGCTGCTGCCAGATATCCTGCCTGCCGCATTCCGCCACCAAATACCTTCCTTACTCTTCTTGCTTTTTGAATATATGCTTTATTGCCAAGCAGCAGGCTTCCAACCGGCGTGCCCAACCCTTTGCTAAGGCAAATAGATATGCTGTCGAATATTTCGCCATACTGCCTGGGCGTTTCTCCCTTTGCAATTAAAGCATTCCAAAGTCTGGCACCATCCAAATGTAATTTCAAATTATTTTGTAGACAAACTTCTTTAACTAGTTCAATTTCAGCGAATTCATAACAAGCACCACCGCCTCTATTGGTAGTGTTTTCTAAACAAACGAGACTGCTGTTTGCTTTATGTATATCCTTGGAATTAATATTTTGTGCAATGTATTTTGCTGTTAATCTCCCCCTGTCGCCATCAATTGCTTTTACCTGGCACCCGCTGTTGAAGGCAATACCCCCGCCCTCATATATATAAACATGACTCAATTTTTCACAAATCACCTCATCACCCGGTTGAGTATGACATTTAATTGCAATTTGATTTGTCATAGTACCGCTAGGGCAAAAAACAGCCGATTCCATTCCAAACAAGTCAGCAGACATTGCTTCCAATTTGTTTACTGTAGGGTCTTCTCCAAATACATCATCCCCAACGGCAGCAGTAAACATTGCCTGTAACATTGCAGGACTTGGCTTGGTAAAAGTATCTGATCTTAAGTCTGTTATCATTTCGCAAATGTAACTATATACTCTTATCATCGAAGTCGAATTCCCAAAAACTGAAATATTTGATAAGTTATTAACATCCTGAAAGCTCTTTTTTTAACCTTTTTATGTTTTGAGTATGAAATGCAAAATGCAAAATGTAACTTTGCCAACTATTTATTAAAATTTAGGTGTAATATGCCCGGCAAACAACTTTTACCGTGTTTACCTGTCTTATAAAGAGTAGAGTTTTTTATATCGAATATAAACCAAGCAAATGAGGCAATTAAAAATCGCAACCCAAATTACCAACCGTGATTCCCAGGCGGTGGAAAAGTACCTTCAGGAAATTTCAAAGATATCTATGATTACGCCTGAGGAGGAAACTATTCTTGCCCAAAAAATTAAAATGTCGGATCAAAGGGCACTGGATAAACTAGTGCAGGCCAACTTACGTTTTGTTGTTTCTGTTGCAAAACAGTACCAGCACCAGGGGCTTTCTTTGAGTGATTTAATTAATGAAGGTAACCTCGGGCTTATCAAAGCCGCACAGCGTTTTGATGAAACAAAAGGTTTTAAATTTATCTCTTATGCAGTTTGGTGGATTCGTCAGTCTATTTTACAGGCATTGGCGGAACAAGGAAGGTTAGTACGTTTACCACAAAATAAAATTGGTACTTACAATAAGGCAAATAAAGCCTACATGGCTTTTGAACAAGAGCATGAAAGGGAACCATCAACCGAGGAGTTGGCTGAGTTGCTGGAGATGAGTGAGACTGAAATTAATAATATTTTCCAGAGTAATACCCGTCACTCTTCATTAGATGCTCCGGTACATGAAGCAGAAGATGTTGCTATGGGAGATTTATTGAAAGGTGCAAGCGAAACAGATGAAGATGTAATGCATGATTCCCTAAGAAATGAAATTCGCAGGGTATTAAAATCATTAAGCCCAAGAGAGGCTGAGATAGTAAATGCGTATTTTGGACTGGACGGTGAAAATGGCGTTACTATCGAACAGATTGGTCAAAAATATGATCTTACCAAAGAGCGTATTCGTCAAATTAAAGAAAGGGCCATTAAGCGCCTGCAGAAAGCAAGGTACAGCGGTGCTTTAAAAGCATATTTAGGTTAATACATTTCTTTAAAATACTTTTTCCCCATTGATATTTTCAATGGGGATTTTTTTATTGAACCATTTGTGAAACAAGTTGTTTTTTAAAGTCAGCTTTTAACTCCCTCGGTGTAAGTTGGTTTGTTTTAAAAACGTTAATGAATTATAACAATAGCCAATTAATATAAGAATTAATTTTACACGATGAATAGAATTTATTACCTGGTATTTTTAACGTTCTTGTTGGCTGCTTGTGAAAAAGATATCAATTTCAATTTAAAAAATGCTGAAAATGTTTTGGTGGTAGATGCCAGCATTGAAAACAACCTGCCCCCACAGGTGGTACTAACTAAAAGTCTTAATTTTTTCAGTACAATCGATCCATCTTTATTGATTAATTCATTTGTTCATAATGCAACAGTAACCATGTCTAATGGCACAACTACGCATCAGTTAAAGGAATATGCCGTGCCTGCCGGGGCAGGGGCTTTTGTTTATTATTACGGTGTGGATAGTTCCAATATGGCCACTGCATTTTTAGGTACATTTAATACAACCTATACACTTAAAATTAATTCGGAAGCTAAAGAATACAATGCAATAACAACGATACCAATTTTAGCTAAAAAACCAGATTCGCTGTGGTGGAAAAAAGCTCCTTTTCAGGAAGATTCCAATAAAGTTGTACTGATGGTTAAAACCACCGATCCCCCGGGATTGGGTAATTATATAAGATACTTTACCAAAACAAACAGCAAAGCATTTTTGCCAGGAGACAACTCTGTTTTCGACGACCAGGTAATTGATGGTACAACCTATCAAATACAGGTAGAGCCCGGCATTGATAGAAATAACCCAATTAAAATGGACAGTAATTTTTTTAAAAGAGGCGATACCATTACGCTAAAACTATGTAATATTGATAGGGATACGTATAAATTCTGGAGTACCTGGGAGTTTTCTTACAGGAGCATCGGTAATCCCTTTTCACAACCAAATAAAGTGCTTGGAAATATAAGTAACGGGGCTTTGGGGGCATTTTACGGTTATGCAGCAAATTATCGAACATTGATAGTTCCTCAATAAAAAGCTAACAATTAATGGTAGTGAAATTGGTAGGGTTTACCGATCCAATCATTTTACAAAATCTGTCCAAAAGGAAATTCTTATCTGCAAAAATGATTGATGATAATTTTTGTAATTGTTTTAAAAATTCATCTTGTAAATTCGTGTAATTAGCTGCAAAAAAAGGAATATGGAAAATACTATTGAAGAAAAAGTTAGTTGTTTAATTATAGGATCGGGACCGGCAGGATATACTGCAGCCATCTATGCCAGCCGGGCAGGGCTTGCCCCGGTTTTGTACCAGGGTATACAGCCAGGCGGGCAGTTGACTATCACCACGGAAGTAGAAAATTATCCCGGCTACCCCGATGGTATTCAGGGGCCGGATATGATGCTGCATTTTGAAAACCAGGCAAAGCGCATGGGTTCGGATATTCGTTATGGATTGGCTACAAAGGTTGATTTTTCTGTGCGCCCTTTCCAGGTGCAGATTGACGAAGAAAAATGGATTGCTGCGGATTCAATAATTATTTCTACCGGGGCTTCTGCCAAATGGCTTGGCCTTGAAAGTGAGCAACGTTTAAATGGGTACGGTGTTAGTGCCTGCGCCGTTTGTGATGGATTTTTCTTTAAAGGAAAAGAAGTAGCAATTATTGGAGCAGGTGATACTGCCGCTGAGGAAGCTCTTTATTTATCAAAAATATGTTCGCATGTGCACATGATAGTGAGAAGGGGTGAAATGAGGGCCAGTAAAATAATGCAGGATAGAGTAATCAATACAAAAAATATTACCATCAACTGGTACAGTGAAACTGATGAGATACTGGGAGAAAAAAAGGTGGAAGCTGTAAGAATAAAAAATACACAAACCGGAGAAAAGAAAGAGATTGCCGTAAGTGCTTTTTTTGTAGCCATCGGTCACCAGCCCAACAGCGATATTTTTAAAACATGGATTGATATGGATGAAGCAGGTTATATTAAAACCATTGCAGGCAGCAGCAAAACTAACATAGAAGGCGTATTTGCCAGTGGCGATGTGCAGGATAAAATTTACAGGCAGGCCGTAACCGCCGCAGGCAGTGGATGCATGGCAGCGCTTGATGCCGAACGTTATTTAAGTGAAAAGGGCTTTCATTAATACGGATGAAATAAGGCAGGATAAATTTCCCTAACAAGAAAAAAATCTGCAGTAGTTGAATTAGCAATCTATCAATAAAATCACCTATTAAAGTTTGTTATTTTGGTCTTCATCTAAACCTCTAAACTGTGTAAACATTGATAAAAGAATGACCTTAACAGGACCCGGCTACTAAACTATTAAAAATGCTCACTATCCAATTACACCAACTTCAGTTTTTTTCCTACCATGGTTTGTATGAAGCTGAAAAAATAAATGGCAACCAATTTGAGCTGGATGTTGATATTGACGTGAATGTTGCTGAGGGTATTACAACAATAGATCAAACATTGAATTATGTGGCAGTTTACGAAATTATCAATACCCGAATGAAGCTGTCAACTCCTTTGCTGGAGACTTTGGCAGAAGATCTGATAGCCTTAATCAGGCAGCAGGATGTACGTATAAAATCCATCAGCCTTACCATTAAAAAATTAACAGCACCCATCCCCAATTTTAAGGGAATAGTGGCTGTAAAACTTAAAAAGGAGTACTGATATGAAAATTTTTATCAGCCTTATTTGCTTATTCTTTTCTTTTTTGTGGCTGCCTGCACAGGATATTAGTGCATTGATAAAAGAAGCTGACCGGCAGGAAAAAAGTTTAAATGAAAAGGCTGCATTTGATAAATTCAAAGAAGTACTTTCTGTACAGCCGGTAAATATATATGCACTCAATAAATGCAGTGAATTGTGCAGTCGCATTGGTAAAAGAGAAAAAGATCCAAAGCAAATGTTTACCTATTATTCAGCCGCTAAAACCTATGCCAGTGTTGCTTTAAAGCTCCATCCGTCCAATGCTGAATCCAATTGCGTTATGGCAATTGCCCTTGGCCGTATTTCACTCAATAAAAGTGGCAAGGAAAAAATAGCAGCAGCAAAAGAAATAAGGCAATACGTTGATATTTCAATTAAAAACGACCCTTATAATTATAAAGCATGGCACGTGTTGGGAAGATGGCATTTTGAAATGAGTAGCCTCAATTTTTTTGAAAGAGCTGCAATACGGGTATTGTTTGGAAGCCCTCCTGCGTCGTCAATAGAATCGTCAATAGCTGCATTTGAAAAAGCACAACAAATTGAGAAAAATTTTGTGTTGAATAATTATGAAATGGCCAGGGCATATTATAAAGCAGGTCAGCATAAAAAGGCCGTATCTGTATTAACCAATATGATGCAACTTGACAATACTACCGAAGATGACATCAATATAAAAAAAGATGGTAAAAAATTATTAATTGATTGGCAGTAAAAATGGCAATTCATTTTCTTTATTTAGAAACTTATAATTAAAATCATGATAAAAAAACTAATCTCATCAGGCTGTTTGTTCTTTGCCTTATTTACTGTAACGGCTCAAACACCTGAAAGTTTTGAAACCAGCTACAATCCTCACATACTTTTTTCGCCGGTGTTTTACGCAGCGGGCAACTCATTTACCCGTGGCGGTAACGGAGAGCCTACAGTTGGGTATTGGCAAAATAAAGCAGATTATAATATCAATGTTACCCTCAATGAACATTCTCACGAGATAGCGGGCAAAGTAGTAATTACCTACAAAAATAACAGTCCCAATACACTGCCATTTTTATGGTTACAGTTAGATCAAAATTTGTTTAATAAGGATAGTCGTGGACAGGCACGCATGCCGCTTGATAGCCGTAGCCGCTATGGTGATTCAAAAAACAATTTTAACGGTGGCTATAAAATTAATTCTGTAAAAATAAATGATAAGGAATCGGAGTATTTAGTTACCGACACCCGTATGCAATTGCGTTTGGTAAATGTATTAAAAGCGGGCGGCGATGTGGTAACCATCCAGATTGAGTATGTATTTACACTTCCGGAATATGGTGCAGACCGCTGTGGTATTCTTGCAACCAGCAAAGGAGATATTTTTGCTGTGGCACAATGGTATCCCCGTATGTGTGTGTATGATGATGTTGAAGGATGGAATACACTTCCCTATCTTGGGGCGGGTGAGTTTTACCTTGAATATGGTGATTATGATGTTACCATCACAGCACCTGCTTCGCATATTGTAGTAGCAAGTGGTGAATTACAAAATCCTGAAAGTGTATTAACCAACCTACAGCAAAGTCGCTTGCAGCAAGCTAAAAAAAGTGATAAAACTGTTATGCTCCGTACGGATAAGGAAGTAGATGATCCTGCATCAAGACCATCGGCAAATTCATTGAGCTGGCATTATATTATTTCCAATGCCAGAGATATGAGTTGGGCCAGTTCAAAATCTTTTATATGGGATGCTGCCAGAATTAATTTACCCAGTGGCAAAACGGCGTTGGCTATGAGTGTATATCCAACCGAAAGTAAAGGCGATAAAGCTTGGGGCAGGGCAACTGAATATACCAAAGCGAGTATTGAAAATTACAGCAAACGCTGGTTCGAATATCCTTACCCGGGTGCAACCAATGTGGCAAGTAATGTGGGTGGTATGGAATATCCCGGCATTGTTTTTTGTGGATCCAAAGCTCAGCAAGCTGGATTGTTTGGTGTTACCGATCATGAATTTGGTCATACCTGGTTCCCAATGATTGTGGGCAGTAATGAAAGGAAATATGGCTGGATGGATGAGGGATTTAACACATTCATCAACTCATTGGCTGATGATGATTTTAATAACGGAGAATATAAAAACAATCCGCCATCAATGAATGTAATGGCAGGTTACATTTTTGGAGAAAATAGCGAAGCCATTATGAATACGCCCGATGCCTTGAAAGAAGCAAATATCGGCACTGCATTGTATCTTAAACCCGGTTATGGATTGGAGTTGTTAAGAAATGAAATTGTAGGTCCTGTGCGGTTTGACTATGCATTTAAAACATATATACGCCGGTGGGCTTACAAGCATCCAACACCCTGGGATTTTTTTAAAACGATGGATGATGTAACCGGCGAAGATCTCAGCTGGTTTTGGAAAGAATGGTTCCTGGAAAATTATAAACTGGACCAAGCTATTCTTTCTGTAAATTACGAACGGGACAACGAAAAAAATGGTGCTGTAGTTACCATTGGTAATGCAGACCAAATGGCGATGCCGGTAAAACTGGCTTATGAAACGGTAAGTGGAATTAAAGGTTTAATAAAGCTTCCGGTAGAAATCTGGAACAATACCAGCGTATGGAAAGTAAAATTACCTACCAAAGAAAAATTAGCCAGCGTGGTAATTGATCCTGATAAAGTTTACCCTGATATGAATTTTGACAATAACAAATGGTCAGGAAAATAATGTAGAAAAGCAAACGATTACTTATAAAAATAAATACCAAATCAAATTATGAAAAACAACCTTCTTGCAACTGCTGCAGCCCTGTTAATATCGGCTACAGTAATTGCCCAGCCAAGTTCTATTTTGGGCTTTAGCAAAGCAGCTGCTGATAAAGAATTATCAACCGAAAAAAAGTTTGATGGTAACCTGAATGCAAAAAATGTAGATCAATTAATTAAAGATCTTTCAGCTGTACCACACCATGTTGCCTCACCCGGTGGCGATGCCAATGCGGCCTACATACTTAATAAATTTAAAAGTTGGGGATACGATGCACAGATAGAGACGTTTTATGTATTATTCCCTACACCCATTACAAGAGAATTGTCCATGACGGGCAGCAGGAACTTTAAAGCTTCTTTAAAAGAACCTGTATTAAAAGAAGACGCTACATCTGGCCAAACAGCAACGCAACTGCCTGTGTACAATTGCTGGAGTGCAGATGGAGATGTAACATCCGAACTGGTTTTTGTAAACTATGGTGTTCCGGCAGATTATGAAATGCTTGCAAGGATGGGCATAGATGTAAAAGGGAAGATTGTGATTGCCAAATACGGCCAAAGCTGGCGGGGCATTAAACCAAAAGTAGCACAGGAACATGGTGCCATTGGTTGTATCATTTACAGCGATCCAAAAGAAGACGGTTATTTTCAGGGCGATGTTTATCCCAAAGGTCCGTTCAGGCCGGAATTAGGTGCACAACGTGGTTCCGTAGAAGACATGCCCATTTATCCGGGAGATCCATTAACGCCGGGAATTGGTGCCACTAAAGATGCTAAACGGCTTGATAGAAAAGATGCTGCTAATCTTTTGAAAATTCCGGTTATACCAATCAGTTATGCAGATGCCTTGCCGTTGTTGGAAAGTCTGGAAGGACAGGTAGTGCCGGAAGGTTGGAGAGGCGCTTTACCCATTACTTATCATGTAGGACCGAGTAAAAATAAAATTCATTTAAAATTAAGTTTCGACTGGCAGGTGCGTCCTATTAATAATATTATTGCAAAATTAAAGGGAAGTGAGTTTCCGGATGAATGGGTAATTAGAGGCAATCACCACGATGCATGGGTAAACGGGGCTGGCGATCCTATAAGCGGATTGGCAGCAATGATGGAAGAAGCAAGGTCAATAGGAGAGATGGCAAAAGCCGGCTATCAGCCAAAACGTACCATTATGTATTGTGCCTGGGATGGCGAAGAGCCGGGCTTGATGGGATCAACCGAATGGGTAGAATATCATGCTGCAGAATTGCAGCAAAAAGCAGTATTGTATATCAATTCTGATGGCAATGGTCGTGGATTTTTAGGCGCCGGTGGCTCGCAGGCTTTAGAGCCCGCTTTTACTGAAATAATAAAAGAAGTACAGGATCCGCAAACCAACGTAAGTGTTTTTGAAAGAAGAAGATCTGCTGATATTGTAAATGCAGGATCTGCTAAATCAAAAAATGAATTGTTATCAAAAACTACATTTGAGCTGGAAGCATTGGGTTCCGGATCTGATTTTTCTCCTTTTGCACAACACATTGGCATACCATCTATGAACCTTGGTTTTGGTGGAGAAGATGATGGTGGTGAGTATCATTCTATCTACGATTCGTACGATTTATATCGTCGGTTTAAAGATCCAACATTTGAGTACGGTGTAGTATTGGCCAAGACTGCAGGCCACACAACCCTTCGTTTTGCCAATGCAGAAACCCTGCCTTTTGATTTTCGTAACCTGCAAAAAACAATCAGTAAATATGTAACCGAAGTTACTACCCTTGCAGATAATATGCGGGAGAATACAGCAGTGGAAAATAAACTGATAAAAGAAAAGCATTACACTATTGCCAATAATGTAACTGCATCAATGCTGCCACCGATTGCTAAAGATGAAGTGCCATTTATAAGTTTTGCTTCCTTGCAAAATGCAGTTGCAGCATTGGAAAAAACTACCAGTACCCTACATGAACTATCGGTTGCTGACATGAGTGCCGCCCAGAGAAATTTATTGAATAAACATCTGTACCAGGCAGAACAATCGTTGCTTACAAAGGATGGTTTACCACGCCGCAGCTGGTATAGGCATGCAATTTATGCCCCTGGTTTTTATACCGGATACGGAGTAAAAACCTTGCCGGGTGTAAGAGAAGCCATTGAGCAACGCAACTGGAAAGAAGCACAGGAACAAATTGAAATTACGGCCAGCGCTATCAACCAATTATCAGCTTCTTTGAATGAGGCTGTTAAAGGGCTTTGATACTTTAATAGTTCTATAATAAAAATGCTGAAAGTGTATGTACCACTTCCAGCATTTTTTATTGATACGTATCTGCTAAAATATATCAACACTATTTTGAACAAACAATTCTTATTTTCTAAAAACCCCCACCCAACTGTTTACAACAAAAATAATGAGAAAGGATGTGCCTGTAAAAATCGCTACAGGTAAATAAATAAAAGCAGATAAAACTGTTAAAATACCAAGTCCTGTTAATCCAAGTGCCAATTTGTTTTGAACGCCGTATCCATTAAATGACAGGGGATATTGAATTCTGCCAAGTGGCAGTGCCATAACCAAAAAGGCAATTCCTGCAATAAGCCAGGCTGTGGATAAAACATCTTTGCCTGAATATAAAAAATAGCTAATCAATACGCAGATAATGCCTGCAAAAAGTGTTGCTACTACAGATATCGCTGAATTTTTTTCTGTAAGGTCCAGCGCATATTTTCCATCTTTGTGAAACAGCAACATAAAATTAGCCACCGGATTTATTAGCCAGGAGGTTAATACAAACAACAGGTACAAGCCAACGATAACACCTGCTACGGATTCTGTACTTTTATTTTGATTAAATGCTGTGGCTAAAATACGTACACCAAAATACAGTGCCAACGGAATAATCCACCTTGTTTTTTTACCCTGGTTATTTATCCAGAAACTGTATTGGAGCAGCCATTTATAAGGGGGTATTTTAGACTTTAATGCTTCTTTTAAACCTTCTTTTGCATTGTGCATATTGGGGTTTATACGGAGCGCTTCTCTAAAATGCGTTGCAGCAACTTTGTTATTGCCTTTCTCTAAATAATTCCAGCCAATGGTTGAGTGGGTAAACTCGTTGTCAGGATCCTGTGCCAAAGCATGTTCCATGGTTTCCACCGCTGCATCGGTCTGTTTCATTTTATTTAATGCAATGGAACGTACGTTGAGGCAGGTAATATTACCGGGGTCTGCTGCAAGCCCTTCATTGGCTTTTTCCAGTGCCAGTTTAAAGTTTTTTTCATCACAATATACATAGGCCATCAGGCCAAAACTTTCAGCAAAATAAGGATTGAGTTTTATGGATTGATTCAACTTTTCAAGGGCCTGTGTATTCAAATCTTTACGGTAATAACCAAATGCTAAAAGGTAATAATAATAACTGTTTTCCGGATCGATGTAGATAGCTTTATGGAGCGTTTCAATTCCACCATCAAAGTTCTTTTGATCGAATAGGCAACGGGCATACAGTGCAAGTGCCATATCATTATCCGGATCCTGCTCCAATGCATTTTTTATTTGCTTTACAGCATCATTTACCCGCCCCTGTTCCAGCAATAACCTTGCTCTTTCAATAAACTGAAATGTATCACTCATATAAGGTTTAGCAAGTTTAGGCGTTTAGAAAGTTTAGGTGTTTAGGATGTTTAGAAAGTTTAGCAGTTTAGCGTGGTTTTTAGTGATGCTATGTTAAGAAGAAAATGACGATTTTTTTTGTGAATGGTCAATTCACCATTGACCATTGACCATTCACCATTCACCATTCACCAATTCACCAATTTACTTTTTAATTTTAAGATATTTCAATATGTCATCGTATAGCCCGGATTCATTGGCATACAAGGCATAATTTCGGGCAGAGGCAAACCATTCCAAAGTAGTGGGCCGATGTTTTTTTACAGCAGCCAGCAAGTCTTTGGTATTGATGGGCTGAATACTTCCTTTAAGGATAGATTCCCTCAGCTTTTCTTCCACCGCAATATCAATGATGGCGGTTAGGTCGGCACCGGAATAGTCTGTTGTATTGGCTGCAATTTTTTTTACATCAATATTTTCTGCCGGCTTATCTTTTAGTAAGGTTTTTAAAATTTCTTCTCTTGTAGTTTCTTCCGGCGGAGCTACAAAAATTACCCTGTCAAACCGGCCGGGCCTCCTGAATGCAGGATCAACATTCCAGGGAGCGTTAGTGGCTGCCAAAATCAGCACGCCTTCGTTATCTGCTTCCACGCCATCCAATTCTGCCAAAAACTGATTAATCACATGTCGCATGGCAGATTGTTTTAAATCACTTCTACTGGCACCCAAAGCATCGGCTTCATCAAAGAACAATACGCAGGGTTTATTGCGCCTGGCCATTTCAAAAATATCATGCAGGTTTTTTTCACTGTTTCCAATCCACATATCTAAAATATCATGCAAACCAATGCTGATGAATTTGGCATCAATTTCTCCAGCGGTTGCTTTGGCAATAAAAGTTTTGCCACAGCCAGGAGGGCCGTATAATAAAATACCGCCACCACTCTTTTTACCAAAGGCTTTAAACAAGTCAGGGTTTTTAAGCGGCTGAATTATTTTGATAGATATTTCTTCTTTTACTTTTTCCATACCACCCACATCTTTAAAACGCAGGTTGGGCTTTTCCATAAAATAGCTTTCATCAATGCCGGCATCAAAATCTCCAAAAAGATCATCAATATCATCGTTGGCAGCTGTGCGTAAGCTTTTATCAATTTCCTCATCCGAAAAATCAGGATACAGTGCCAGCAATTGCTGGTACTCTTCAATGGCAGGTTGAATGGAGTTTTCTTGTATCAGGCATTTTATGTACAAAGTCCTGTCCTCTTTGGTAAGTATGCCCTGTAGCTGTTCGTAAACCACAATGGCTGCCGAATATTTTTTCTGGTAGTAATAACTGGATGCAAGCCCGGAAGTAGCCCTTGCATTTCCATAATTTCTGTTCAATACTTCCTGGTATTGGGCAGATGCATCTTCATACAATTTTTCCTGCATCATCATATCTGCCACCTGCAGCCGCAGCGGTACATTCTCTGCAGAATATTCAAGCGCTTCCAATAAATTCCTTATAACCTCGTTGTTCATCTGTTTGTTTTTTTAAGGCACTATTTAAGCTGCCGTTGATACAATTGCACGGTATTTTCCAAACCTAAATAAATAGCATCACATATTAATGCATGGCCGATGGATACTTCCAGTAAGCCCGGTATCTGTTGCGCAAAATATTGAAGATTGTGGAGGTCAAGATCGTGTCCTGCATTAATACCTAGTGCCAATTCATTTGCTTTTACTGCCGCCTGTATAAATGGCTCAATTGCTGTAGATTTATCCCCTTTAGCATACTCTTTTGCATAGCCTTCTGTGTACAATTCAATCCTGTCGGTTCCGGTAGCAGCTGCCCCCTCTACCATTTCCTGTAATGGATCTACAAAGATGGAAGTGCGGATGCCCGCATTTTTAAACAGACTGATCATTTTAATTAAGTAATCTTTGTGTTCAATCGTATTCCACCCATGGTTGCTTGTAAGTTGCCCGAGCGCATCCGGCACAAGCGTCACCTGTGCAGGCTTGTTGGCCATTACCAATTCTACAAATTTATCTTCGGTACAATTACCTTCAATATTCAATTCTGTTTTGATAACTTTTTTCAAATCAACCACATCTGCATAGCGGATATGTCTTTCATCCGGACGGGGATGTACCGTAATGCCATCAGCGCCAAAACGTTCAATATCAAGGGCTGTTTTAATTAAATCCGGATTATTGCCACCCCGGCTGTTACGAAGGGTTGCTATTTTGTTTATATTGACGGAGAGCCTTGTCATTATTTCAGTTTTGAAGGCAAAGTTAAGTTCTTTGTGATTTGACGCAATAATCAAAAGATTCTTTGCATTGTATTAACTGTAAATGCTGATATGCCATTCAATGTCGTTGCCTTAGGTTTTGGTTAGTCCCTGATCAACCGCCGACGTGGCTGATAGCCGCAGTCGGGGTAAGCCCAATCCTGATGGCGATTGTCTTTAAGTCAACGACATTTAAATGCCATTGTTCAAAATAAAATTTGAATAATGGCATTTAACGTGTAGAAATTTTCTACATACATTCCTTCTTTGGCTTATTGTAAAGGTTATCTCCTCATTATTTATTTCGTGTTATCTTTCCATTACTGTTGGTTTCATGAAATGTGATAACAGGGTTTGTGGTAGGTAGATAATAAATAAATAGTTTTATCCCTCAGCCAATTTCAACGCAGCCTGCAAAGCAAGTTCCATCATTGGTAATAAAGCCTGCTCCCGCTGATCGGCAGAAATTTTTTCGTGTGTAGGAATAATATCAGATACAGTTAATAATGCAGCAGCCGTTTTACCCAAGTATTTGGCATTGGCAAATAAAGCAAAAGCTTCCATTTCTACAGCCAGGCAGTTGTGTTGCAATGCCAATGCTGGTATGGTTGTAGCAGCACGATAAAATATATCACTGCTGTGAATGGCACAACAATTCAGTTGCACCTCATTTTCCGCTGCAGTTAATTTAATAATATCAAATGCTTCACCTTGGTGTGCAATGGTATTACCTTCTATGCCCCATGCATATTTTGCGTAGGTAGATTCGCTGGCAGCAACTTCTATATTAATAAGGTCAAACAATTTTAAATCAGTGGTGTAAGCACCGCAAGTTCCAATGCGTATAATACAATCCACATCGTATGCTGTAAATAATTCGTAAGAGTAAATACCGATTGACGGACAGCCCATTCCACTTGCACCTACCGAAACCTGCACGCCTTTGTAAGTACCGGTATAGAAATAAATATTTCTTGTATTGCTCACCAGTTTTGCATCCTGTAAATAGTTATCGGCAATATATTTTGCCCTTAGTGGATCTCCTGGCATTAAAACAATTTTTGCAATTTCACCAGGCATAGCGCTTATATGAACACTCATTTTTTATTTTTTTTTGAGGCGTGAAGGTATTTAATTTAAAGTAAGGTTAGATGCTAGTTTTAATTCCAATGCGTTAATATTTTATTTGGCTTGATATTTTAAAAAAAAGCCCAACTGGCAGTGCCTGTTGAGCTAATATTTTCATTCATGAATTATTGAAATTATTTGAGTCGCTGGTAAATTTCCACATTTTTGCTACCATCCGAATTGGTGATGGTTTGTTTAAATTCGTCTGCGCCTTTCATTTCAATATCAAGGTCAATATCCTTACCTCTTATCTGGTAATAAGTACTGGCCTCCAGAGATTCTTTTACCTTGTCGGTACCATTCATCACGAATTTGCCAAAACCAATGCCAGTGTGGACTTTTTTAAGAGAATCTGTGTAATTGTGCCCCCATATTACATGCCCGGCAAAGTAGGTTTTATATTGATTGTTTATGTTGCTGCTGGTATCTTTTCCTTTTACGGTAAATGCACTGGTTTGTTTCCAGGCACCATCTAACGGCGAAGTAGTGGCTGTGCCAACTGACTCATACTCTTCTGTAAGTTTGTACTTTTGCCCATCTTGCCCAACCATATCAGCAATTGTCTGACTGTAGCCTTTGGCCGTTTTTTTAATGCCCAACGTAAAGGTGGATGTGCTGCTGCTTTTGATAGAATCAGATGCATTAAAAATAACTCTTTCAATTAGCGTGTCATTTTCAATACTGTACGTTCCAATACCAAAAGCACTCACTGAATCCGGCGAATTTACATTGGCATACATCATGTACCCATCAGTATAAATTTTTAACTGATTACTGTTGGTGTAGGTAGAATCTGTTTTGTCGGTTTTTACATTGCTGGATAACATTTTGTATGCCCCCGGCATCTTGATGGTTTCTTTGTCGCCGGAGCTGTTACAGGAAACCAGAAACAGCAGGGCAAAAGCATAAATTAGTTTCATGATGGTTGTGTTTTATGGTTAATAATAATAAACTCAATTACCAAAATGATTTCAAGGAAGGAATAAGCGAGCAAGCTTTCTAGAGAGTACTTGAAGGTAAGAAAATTTGTCCGTGTTTTCCAAAAAAAAATTAATTGGATTATTCGTCCTTACTTTTGGGTTAGCAAGGGGAAGTATCGTAAAATGCCCCCACTTTTTAATAATGGTTAGGTGGTGGATGTGTTGATCTAAACTACCCTCCACACTACATATAACATAGATACGAGCATAATTTAAACAGATGTTAATTACTAAACTTTTACTAAATATTGCAATATGACCAGCACTGCCCAACAATACGATCCCATCAAATACAAAACCCCAACAGGTACTATATTAAATTGCAAAGGCTGGATACAGGAAGCAGCCCTGCGCATGCTCCTCAATAACCTTGATCCCGAAGTGGCTGAGCGGCCCAATGATTTAATTGTGTATGGCGGCCGTGGCAAAGCTGCCCGCAGTTTTGAAGCCCTCGATAACATAATTGCTTCCTTAAAAATATTAGAGAACGATGAAACATTATTAATACAAAGTGGCAAACCCGTGGGTATATTGCAAACACATAAAGATGCGCCAAGGGTGCTCATCAGCAACAGCCAGTTAGTGCCCAATTGGGCCAACTGGAAGCACTTTGAAGAGCTGGAAAAGAAGGGTCTCATGATGTACGGACAAATGACCGCCGGCAGTTGGATCTACATCGGCTCTCAGGGTATTGTACAAGGCACTTATGAAACTTATGCAGCTATCGCCGATAAACACTTTAGGCAAATAGACCACAGACCACGGACTACCGACGACCGGAAGCTAACTTCAGACGAACAACCCCTAACTAATAAGCCCCAATTTGGTTCATTAAAAGGTACGCTTAACGTAACCGCCGGGCTCGGAGGCATGGGGGGTGCACAACCTCTTGCTATTACTATGAACGGTGGAGTAGCACTCATTGCAGAAGTAGAGGAGTGGCGCATAGATAAACGAATTGAAACAAAATATCTTGACGAAAAACATACCAGCATCGACGAAGCCATCAATGCGGCTATTCATTACCGCAGGGAAGGTATTGCCAGAAGTGTGGGTGTATTGTGCAATGCCGTTCAATTGCTGGACAGGCTGATACAAAGAGATATTATCCCTGATACGCTCACCGACCAAACCAGCGCCCACGATCCGCTCATTGGTTATTTGCCGCACACACTCACTAACGCCGAGGCCGACTTGCTTCGCACACAAAATCCTGAAAAGTACCTTACCCTTAGTTATGAAAGTATGCACCTGCATGTACAGCTGATGCTACAACTGATGGACAAAGGCGCTATCACTTTCGACTATGGCAACAACATAAGGGCTAGAGCGATTGAGCATGAAACTAAACACGGACATATTGAAGCAGACTTTAAATCGCTGGCTTCCAGAACACCCCTCGGGGGGGCAGGGGGGCTATTCCCCGGCTTTGTACCAGCCTATATACGACCGTTATTTTGCGAAGGTAAAGGCCCGTTTCGCTGGGCAGCGCTAAGCGGCGATCCTGCCGATATTGCCATTACCGATGAATGCATCATCAACCTGTTTCCCGAAAATAAAAGCCTGCTTCGCTGGATGAAAATGGCACAGGAAAAAATTGCCTTTCAGGGATTACCTGCCCGTATTTGTTGGCTGGGGCAGGGCGAAAGAGAAAAAGCCGGACTGGCATTTAACGAACTGGTAGGCACCGGCAAAATAAAAGCTCCCATTGTAATAGGCCGGGATCATTTAGATACCGGTAGCGTAGCAAGCCCCAACCGGGAAACCGAAGCCATGCTGGATGGCAGCGATGCTGTGGCCGACTGGCCCATTCTTAATGCGCTCGTAAATACAGCCGGCG
>JBBQEA010000052.1:0-25085 GCA_038320245.1 Chitinophagales bacterium
AAGCACTTAAACCCAAAAAAACAATCAACATTTTTTCCGATACAGCATCTTACGCTACATAATTAATCAAGTTACTATTTTCCTATAACCATCTTTTTCATCAAAAAAATATTTTTTGCTTAACCAAATCTTTTTATACCTTTGGATAGTTGCATAAACAACTATATGCCAAACAACCAATTTAAAAGAGGAGAACTTTACAGTTTTATTACAGGCAAAGCAAGCACTGCTATTGCCAGGCGGTTACAGAAGAATTTTAAATCTGCCAATATCGATATCACCATTGAGCAATGGAGTGTATTGTACCATTTATGGAAACTGGATGGGTTAAGTCAGCAGCAATTGTGCGATGCTACTTTCAGGGATAAGCCCAGTATAACAAGACTGGTAGACAACCTTGAAAAATTAGGTCTGGTAAAAAGGGTATCCAGTAAAGAAGACAGGCGGATCAATAAAATATACCTTACCAACCAGGCTACTGCACTGCAGGAACAAACGATGGAACTTGCCAACCAAACATTGAATGAAGCGTTGGCCGGTGTAAGCAACGGACAAGTAGAAATAGCAAAGGAAGTATTACAGATGGTTTATGATAATCTCTCTGCCACCAACGCAATCGAAGGAGGAGCGTAAGGGAGGTTTAAAATATTAATGAAAGAGGAATTTCGGCTTCGAATTACAATTTTAAAAAAAACATGTTTCATTCAATAAAAACTTCTTAAAAATCATACTCCAAACCCTCGTTAAGGGGATGGAGATAAATCTTGCAATTATGAATAATACAGCAACAACAACAACCAGTCAATCACTAAAAGGCGGTGAATGGCTAATTAAAGAAAGCAATGCATTCGACACATTTACTCCCGAAGATTTTAACGAGGAGCAATTAATGGTGAAAGAAATGTGTCTTCAGTTTTTAAACGCAGAGGTGAATCCTATCGTGGATAGAATTGACAAACTGGAACCTGGACTGATGCCATCGCTGATGGTTAAAGCAGGTGAACAAGGTTTACTTGGAGCATCAATTCCTGAAGCATTGGGCGGATTAGGAAAAGATTTTATTACTTCTACCTTGGTGAATGAAGGCTTGGGCGGCGGTTATTCTTTTAGCGTTGCAATTGCTGCACATACCGGTATTGGTACATTGCCCATTTTGTATTTTGGCACCGAAGCACAAAAACAACAATATATTCCCAAACTGGCAAGCGGTGAGTGGAAAGGTGCTTATGGTTTAACAGAACCTAATAGCGGTAGTGATGCACTGAGCGCCAAAACTACGGCAGTGCTCTCTGCGGATGGTAAACATTATTTATTGAACGGACAAAAATGCTGGATCACCAATGGTGGTTTTGCGGATGTTTATACTGTGTTTGCCAAAATTGATGGCGACAAATTTTCTGCCTTTATTATTGAGCGTGACTTTGAAGGATTCACAAGGGGACCGGAAGAACATAAGATGGGCATCAAAGGTTCATCCACAGTACAACTCTATTTTCAGGATTGTAAAGTACCGGTAGAAAATTTATTGGGCGAAGTTGGTAAAGGCCATATCATCGCCTTTAATATTTTAAATATCGGTCGTTTAAAATTATGTGCAGCAGCATTGGGTGCCGCAAAGATGGCCCTAAATGGCACCATCGAATATGCAAAAACTAGGGAACAATTTAAAACAGCCATCGCCAATTTTGGTGCCATAAAATATAAACTGGCAGAGAGTGCTATCAGGATTTTTACCTGCGAAAGTGCCTTGTACCGCACCAGTAAATGGGTTGACAATAAGGAACTGGAAATGGCTGCTGACGGCAAACCATTTAACGAAGCCTTGCTGGGTGCTGCAGAAGAATTCGCAGTGGAATGTGCCATGCTTAAAGTATATGGAAGTGAAGTATTAGACTATGTAGTGGATGAAGGTGTACAGGTATTTGGTGGCAATGGTTTTAGTGATGAGTACATGATTAGCCGTGCATACAGGGACAGCCGCATCAATCGTATTTATGAAGGAACCAACGAAATAAACCGTTTGTTAACTGTTGATATGATTTTGAAAAGAGCCATGAAGGGCAAACTTGATTTGATGGGCCCTGCCTTTGCTGTATCAAAAGAGCTGATGAGTATCCCTGATTTTGGCAATGAAGATGAAAGTGCATTTGCAGCAGAAAAGAAAACCATTGTAAATATGAAAAAATGTATTTTGATGGTAGCAGGCGCAGCGGTTCAAAAACTAATGATGAAGCTGAGTGATGAACAGGAAATACTGATGAATATTGCTGATATGGCCATAGAAACCTTTAATGCAGAAAGTACTTTGCTAAGGATAATTAAAATGGCTGATAAGAATGGCGAAGCAGCCTGCCGTTTACAAACAGACATGATGCGTTGTACCCTGAATGATTCGGTAGATAAAGTAAACAAAGCCGGTAAAGAAGCTGTTAATGCGTTTGCAGAAGGTGATGAATTAAGGATGATGTTATTGGGATTAAAACGCTTTACAAAAGCAACGCCTTTTAACAGCAAAGATGCCAGAAGAAGAATTGCAGATAAGTTAATTGCCGATGGCAAATATGCCTTGTAAATAATATTATTCCAGATTAACAAAAGCCATTGCTATACGATGGCTTTTTTGTTTATAAATTTACAGATGCGAAAAATATTTCTTACAGTAATTAGCTTTTTTTCTTTAGCAGTTTTCGGACAGGTTGTAAACGCCCCTTTTATAAAATTAATTCAGCCGTTTAAAAACAATAACAACGTTACCTATTCCCGCCAGTTTATCATTGGCAGCACCTGCAAAACTTGTGCGATTAGCATTAATGGTAAAACAGTAAAAGTTTATCCAACCGGTGCATTTGCTATGGAGTTAAATTTAAAACCCGGCGACAGCAGCTTTGCTATAAAAGCTACCTCCGCCGATAAAAGCAGTGTTAAAAAAATAGACTTCAACTACACAGTTCCAAAACCTGCAGAGGCCATAAAAACGTTGGATATTGGAAATATACAGGTTTACCCTGAGGGTAATTTAGTGTTGATGCAAGGGGATAAAATAAAATTTAAAGTAAAGGCACTTACCGGCTGTATTGTAAAAGCACTGGATAAAATAACGCTGTACGAAATGCCGCTAAAGTTAACCGATAACATGCCCGGTATTTACCAGGGAGAATATACCATTCAGGAAAATGACAGCTTTGCTTCAAGAAAGATAAATGTATCAATTACCGATACAGGCGGCGTAACTAAAACCAAAACAATAGCTACCACTATCTCCACTTTGTCTACGCTGGCATCTGATATTGCCATTACAAAGGGCAGGCTGGCCCACCTTGAATATGGCTTGGGAGATGACAGACTCGGCGGCGCAAAAATTGGCTATCTCGACAGCAATATTTTGCTGAAAATAATTGGAAAAGTTGGTACCCATTATAAAGTGCAGTTAACAAAAAATCGTTCTGCTTACATTCCGGATGAGCATGTGGATCTGTTACCAAAAGGAAGTTTTACACCAGAGAGCCTTACAGCAAAATGGAGTGTTTATGGCGATGAAAAATACGACTATGTTAAAGTGGGGTTGTTTGCAAAACTGCCTTACCAGTCTTTTCAACTGATTAGCCCATCTAAAAGTGTAGTAGATATTTTTGGAGCAACCAACAATACCAACTGGATTACACAATTGCAAAGTGTAAAAGAAATTACCAATGTGGAATATGAGCAGGTTGCAGATGAAGTTTTTAGAATAACCATTTTTCTAAAGCATGCAGAGCATTGGGGTCACCAGATATATTACAGCGGCAATAATTTAATGATAAGAGTAAGAAGACAACCGGAAGATTTAAAACTAAATAAATTAATTATTGCTGTTGATGCCGGGCATGGTGGTAGCAACAACGGCGCCGTAGGAGCTACAGGTATTTATGAAAAAGCTATTACACTGGCACTGTCATTAAAGTTGCAAAAGGCTTTGCAGAAAGAAGGCGCAACAGTAATAATGACCAGGGAAAAAGAAGAATCTTTTGATAATAAGGAACGTATTTTGTTTTACAGGGATAGCCTGCCGGACCTTCTGGTAAGTCTCCACCTAAACTCATCTGAAGATCCTTTTAGAACCAGCGGTACCAGTACTTTCTATCGCTATCCCGGCTTTAGAAATTTTAGCCTTGATATCTACAAACGAATGCTAGAACTTGGCTTGAAAGAATATGGTAATAACAGCTCTTTCAACTTCATGCTCAACAGCCCGATTGAGTATCCAAATGCTTTAATTGAAACGCTTTTTCTCAGCAATCTGGATGAGGAGACGAAGGTTTTAGATGCCGGCTTTCAGCAGCAGATGGCAGACAAGATTGTTTTGGGTATTAAAGATTTTTTAGAAGGATGTAGAGAAGAATAGTAGCCAAATTAAAAAATCTTGAAAAATTATCCCGAGCCAAAAGTAGTAAAAATAATGAGATTTGGCTCAGGATAATTATACATCATAGCTAAATGCGGTAAACAAATCGTCCATTACAATTTGTTTATCCACCAACCCAATACTATGCTCATTACTATGAAAACCAAAAGTGGTAATAAGGGTAAGAAACAGATGTTTTCTAGTTTTAGTCTGCTCCTTAAATGCCTGTAGTTTTTGTTGCAGCACTTCTGCATATTTCTTATCTACAGAAAAAGGCGTACTGTAAAATTTTATTTCACATACATTAATGCTGTTATCCCGTCGGTCAATAATCATATCTATTTGTGAGCCTCCGGTTTTTTTATCATTGCTTTTTTTCCAGGTAGATTGTTCGCTATAAATGCCGGGTATACCCAATGCAATTTTAATAGCGGGTGTATGTTTATAACAAACAGTTTCAAATGCCAGTCCACTCCATGTTTTCCACAAAGGCGTGTCGGATATTTTAAGCCAGGCACCTTTACCGCTTGCTTTATTAGGCTCAATAAATTTGAGGTAAAACATGGAGTACTCATCCGTGAGTATATAAATGCTATCTTTTATTTTTCGGCCAAAAGGCACGTAGGGCGTTATAAATCCGGAAGACGATAATTCTTCCAGCAGCGATGTGGTGCTACCGCCGGTTTGCAGCTTACTACCTTTGATAATATCATTCCTCGTCATGCCCATTGGTTTGGCTGCCAATGCCCGTATTACTTTCATGTAGCGGTCTGCATTGTCAAACAAAGCCCTGTATAAATCAGTAAACTCATTGTATAAAAAACCATTTTTAGAAAAGCATTCCTTGTCTATAAGTTGTGCGGTACTTAGCCCCGGTTTTAGCAGCGATAAATATTGTGGAATGCCGCCCATTGCCATGTACAGTTGAGTTATTTGGTATCGGTTTAGTTTTACGCCACGGCTTTTTAAAAACAATTCTGTTTCGTACAAATTAAAAGGCAGCAATGGAATTTTACGGGTAATACGGTTGTGCAACCCTCCTTTATTTCTTACCACATTTTGTATCATCCACGAAGCTGCAGAGCCACATAAAATAACAGCAATATTATTTTTATCAGATGCCCAGTTATTCCAGAAATTTTCAAAGGCCGCTAAAAAATTAGATTTTACTGTTTGCATCCAGGGAAATTCATCCAAAAAAATAATTACCTTTTTCTGGCGCATTTTTTTTTGGAGCAGCGATTGCAATAATTCAAAAGCTGTAAACCAGTCTGTAGGTGTGGGTAGGGGAATATTAGCATTTAGCTGAGCTGATAATGCTTTTGTAAAATGCTGTAGTTGCACTTCAGTTTCTACGCTATGCAAGCCCGTATATTGGAAGTTAATCTGTTTAGCCAGATAGGTCCTTATAAGGTATGTTTTACCTACCCTTCGTCTTCCATATACTGCTACTAGTTCTGCACGTGAAGACGCTGAAATATCATCCAGTATTGACTTTTCTTCTTCTCTTCCTACAATAATACGTTCTTCCATAGTAAATTATCTTGAGCCAAATGTACAAAAAATATAGAGATTTGGCTCAAGATAGATTGATTATCCTGAGCCAAAAGTGGTAAAAATAATGAGATTTGGCTCAGGATAATATAAGGATCGGCATTGGTTGCCCGTATTTTTTTACCCTATTATTAAAAAGACAGCACTACTTTGTTCCCATCATTTTCCTGTAAAATTTATTAAATGCTGCTACTGTTTCTTTTGCTGTATTAATCATTTGCTTAGTGGGTGCCCATTCGCCTTCCTGCAAGGCATTGTGTATGGAAGTAAAACTTCTCTGGAATTTCGCCAGGCTTTTTGCTTTTTCTGTATTTTTATCAGCTACTGCTAACTCCTTTATACATTGTTGAATATTGTTGTAACACGTCAGGCTCAAATCATGCTGAAGTTGTATATCTTTTGCTGCAGTTTTTACTCTTGGGTCCAGCACAATCTCAAAAGATTGGACAACGGTTTTTCCGTCAACAGTAAGTCTTGCTTTATAAACACCCGGCATTACCCAGGGTGAAGTGGCATTGGGTGCAGTATTCATATAAGTAGCAGCAATGGGGAAAGTTACCGGTAAATTCAATGGGGTATAATGCATGTCCCACAAAAAACGATGACTGCCTGCGGCGCCGGAAAGTATTTGCTGCGGCCTTATCCAGTAGGGCGGAACGTTCCCATCAGGGATAGTATACAACGTATCTTTCGATGTATATTTTCTTACAATCGTTCCTTTGGCATCTAAAATTTCCAGACTGATATCGGTGCTGTTTGCCGCAAGGTAATAATCTATCATAGCGCCTTCCGGAGGATTCTGCCCGGCCGGTTCTTCCTGTGGCAATGGAGTATCCGGGTTCATATTCCATCTAACCCGATACGCTTTTTGTGGTTTAAAAAGAATGGTGGACGAATTGGCTAGCGGACTCGATAACTGACGCAAAGCAGCAATATTATCCAATATCCAAAAACTCCTTCCATGGGTGGCAACAACAATATCATCATCTTTTATTACCAAATCTCTTATAGAAGTTGCAGGCATATTTAACCGCAATGTTTGCCAGTTTTCGCCATCATCGAAAGAAACATACACTGCTCTTTCACTGCCTGCAAACAACAAACCTTTTCGTATCGGATCTTCTTTAACCACATTGATAGGGTCGTTGGGCAATCCATTCACAATCTCCTTCCAGGTTTTACCAGCATCTGTTGTTCTATAAATATGCGGTTTCATATCATCTAAACGAATACGATTTACGGCGGCGTATGCTGTATTTACATCGGTATGGCTTGCATCCATCAGCGACACTTTACTCCAGCTGGTAATTGCCGGCGGTGTTACATTGGTCCAGTTTTTACCACCATTTTTTGTTACATGAATCAACCCGTCATCTGTACCTGCCCAAATCGTATTGCTGTCAATATAAGATGGTGCCACCGTATAAATTACCCCACGTCTTGGCATGGTTTTCATTTCGTCTTTTGTGTAGATGCCAATGCTTGCGGGCACATCCCAGCTTTCTCTTGATAAATCGGGGCTAATGGTTTGCCAGCTGGTGCCGCCGTTGTAAGTTTTAAACAAAACGTTGCCTGCATAAAACAACATTTTTTTGTTGACGGGACTAAACAATACGGGTGCCGTTCTAACAAAACGAATCTTACCACTTTTTACAGTTTCCGGCGATATGTTTTGAACCTGGCCGGTACGTTTATCATAGCGTGTAATTTTTCCTCCGTAGATAATATTGTTGTCTAAAGGATCTGCAACCACATAGCCGTATTCCTCCGCAGCTACCGGATGCCAGTCCCTAAAATTGATATGTCCGTCATTACCTCTTGATGCAATGCCTACGCTACCACTCTCCTGCTGACCGCTGTACACATTGTATGGGAAGGCATTATCTGCACTCACATGATAAAACTGTGCAGTAGGCTGGTTGTACCAGCTGCTAAAAGTTTCACCAGCATTTACAGTAACAATCGCTCCCTGATCGCTGGCAATTAACATGATGTTGGTATTATCCGGATTGATCCAAATACGGTGGTAATCATCGCCACCTGGTGCACCACGAAAAGCGCTCCATGTTTTTCCTCCATCAATACTTTTCCAGGTTACAACCGCTGCGGTATAAACGATATCAGCATTTTTTGGATCTGCTTTCACCTCAGCAAAATCGTCGCCCCTGCCCCAGTACCTTTCATCTGCATTCATCATTTGCCAGCTTTCGCCTGCATCATCACTTCTGTAAATCCCGCCATAATTTCCTGCGTCCACAGTGGCGTATAAACGATTGGAATTAGATGGCGCTATACAAAAACCAATTCTTCCCAAACCCTGTGCTGTTGTGGGTAAACCGTTGGTAAGATGCTTCCATGTTGTACCGCCGTCGGTAGATTTATACAAGCCGCTTTCTGTACCATCCCATTGGCCATTTTCCCAGGGCCCCTGCCTGCCAGCCCACATATCAGCATAAACAATGTTGGCATTATTGGGGTCGATGGCAACCTGCACAGCGCCGGTATTTTCATCAATATATAAAACCCTTACCCATGTTTTTCCGCCATCAAGCGTTCGGTAAATACCCCGTTCTTCATTGGCACCATAAGGATGACCAAGGGCAGCTACAAACAACCTGTTTTCATTGGTTGGGTCAATGGCCAATCCGCCAATTTGCTGTGCATCTTTCAGCCCCATATTCATCCACGACTTTCCGCCATTGGTTGATTTATAGATGCCATCACCTACAGACAAATCGGGCCGTTGCAAGCCTTCACCACTACCCACATAAATCACATCAGGGTTGCTGGGAGAAACAGCAACATCACCAACGCTACCGGTTGGCTGATCGTCAAAAATTGGCTTCCATGTTCTGCCATAGTCGTTTGTTCTCCACACGCCACCATTGTTTACACCAATATAAAATACGTTTGGCTGAGATGGAACTCCTACAGCACCCACTGTTCTGCTGCCCCGGTGCGGACCAATACAACGCCATTGCATTGAATTGAAAAATTTGGCATCAAAGGATTGTGCAATGATGAAGGAATAAGAAAAGAGAAACAGAAAAATTGAAAAGATTTGCTTGATTTTCATGATGGAGTTGTTTGTAATCAAATGTACTGCCTTTTAGAAATCAAACCCATTTTATGATTCGGTAAGTGATTTACTTTTAGTGTTTAAGATGTCGCTATTTTTAAGGCACCTACTTAAAAATTTAATGCAGCAGGGCAACAGACTGGCATTCATTTTTGTTTGTTTACATTTTGATAAAACAAATTCCAGTAAAATGTTTTGAAAGCTGTACTGCTTATCGCTAAATTGAGTGCTGAAAGTGCGGGGAAACCAGAAGAAATGTTTTAAAATTTTAATTACTTTTTACGCCAAGTAGCGTAGCTTCATCAATACCATTTACTGTTTATGCAAAGAAATATTTTTTACATCCTGGTATGCTTTTTATTGTACGGATCTTTTGTTAGAGCCCAGGTTTCCGATAATTTCAGCGATGGAAATTTTACAGCAAACCCTGTCTGGATAGGCAATACATCCGACTGGATAGTAAACGCTTCCAACCAGTTACAAAGCAACAACAACGTAGCCAACGCTGGTTTTTATTTAAGTACAGCCAGCACTTTGGCCAGTTCTGTTCAGTGGGAATTGTATGTTAAACTAACCTTTAATACCAGCTCCACCAACTATGCGGATATCTACTTAACCGCTTCCGCAAGCGACCTGCTAGCTACGAGTACCACCGGTTATTTTGTACGCCTGGGTGGTACGTTGGATGAAATATGTTTATATAAAAAGAATAGCACTGGTGTAATTACAAAGATTATTGATGGAGTAGATGCTGTGCTCAATACCAGTAATAATGTGTTGAAGATAAAAGTTATCAGAGATGCTGCAGATCAATTTACCCTGTTTAGAGATATTACCGGCACCGGCAATTCATACGTGAGTGAAGGAACTGTTACCGATGCAACCTATACTACTGCTGCATTTTTCGGCATTGCAATAAAACAAAGCACTGCCAGTTTTTTTCAAAGACATTTTTTTACTGATATAATAGTAAAGCCCTACACACCTGATGTTACGCCGCCAACCATCGTTAATGCAACGGCCATTTCAAATAATTCGGTAGATGTTTTATTCAATGAACCATTGGATAATATCAGTAGTCAGGTGGCAGCTAATTATGTTGCAAATAATAATATTGGTGCAGCCGGTACTGCTATCATTGATGCAGTTAACAATGCGTTGGTGCACCTGAGTTTTACCAACAATTTCCCCAATGGCACCAACAACACCCTTACTGTAACAGGTGTAGCTGATTTAGCTGGTAATGCAATGATAAGCGGTACAGCAACTTTTTTTATTTACACGCCACAGCAATATGATATTGTTATTGACGAATTAATTGCTGACCCCACACCACAGATTGGTTTACCCAACAGCGAATGGATTGAATTAAAAAATACAACGGCATTCCCCATCAACCTGCAAGGCTGGCGCATTGGCGATGCAAGCGGGCTAAGCGGTCCTTTATCTAATTTTATTTTAAAGCCGGATAGTTTTGTAATCATATGCACCAGCAGTGCTGTTGCCGGCCTGTCAGTATTTGGTACCACATTGTCCGTAACCAGTTTTCCATCGTTGGACAATACAGGTGAGCTTATTTACCTGCAATCTGCAAACGGACAAATAATACATAGTGTAGAGTACAATGTTAGCTGGTATCAAAATGAATTGAAAAAAGAAGGCGGCTGGACATTGGAAATGATTGATACCAAAAACCCCTGCAGTGGATTTACCAATTGGAGAGCAAGCACCGATTTACGTGGTGGCACACCAGGTAAGAGAAACTCAATAGACGGTAATAATCCCGATGCTGTTGCACCTAAGTTATTAAGGGCCTATGCTACCGATAGTGTAAATGTTGTATTGGTTTTTGATGAGCCGCTCAATAGCCTGAAAGCTGCTGTAGCAGGCAATTACAGCATTAGTGATGGCATTGGTTTACCGGCATCGGTTGTTGCAACAGCACCTGCTTTTTCGAAAGTGAGTTTGCGTTTGTCAACTCCCTTACAACGAAATAAAGTTTATACCATCACTGCACAAAACGTTACTGATTGTGCAGGAAATAACATCGGCATAAAAAATATAGCAAAGGTTGGGTTGAGTGAAGTAGCGGACAGTTTAGGGATTGTTGTAAATGAAATATTGTTTAACCCGCCACCCGCAGGCAGCGATTATGTGGAGTTGTACAACCGAAGTAATAAAATAGTTGACCTCAATCAAACCTATATTGCCAACCGAAATACCAGCAATACCGTAAGCAGTATTACACTGTTGAGCAACGAACCATATTTGTTTTTCCCACAGGAATTTTTAGTTGTTACTGCAAACCCCGATTGGGTAAAAAGTGCCTATATAACTCAAAACCCGGATGCACTTTTTAAAGTTGCCAGCATGCCTTCTTATAATGATGATGCAGGTAATGTGATTATTTTAAATGCCCAGGGAAAAATTATTGACGAAGTACCCTATAGTGTTAAGTGGCACTTTAAACTGCTTGATAACAAAGAAGGCGTTAGTCTTGAAAGAATTGATTACGATGCTTCTTCCATCCTGCCGGATAACTGGCACTCGGCTGCAACAAGTGTAAACTATGGAACACCCACTTATAAAAACTCTCAGTTTCGCATAAAGGATGCTGTACAGGGTGAAGTGAAATTATCACCTGAAATTGTTAGTCCCGATAATGATGGAATGGATGATTTTGCCACAATTGATTATAGTTTTCCATCCGCCGGTTACACAGCATCTATCACCATATTTGATGCCAATGGCAGGCCTGTACGCTATTTACAGCGCAATGCCCTTTGTGGCACACAAGGAAGTTTTAGATGGGATGGATTAGGAGAAAAGAACCAACAACTGGCAACAGGTGTATACGTTGTACTGACAGAAGTATTTAATTTAAAGGGGAATAAAAAAATATTTAAAACGCCCATTGTGGTGGCCAGGAGAAATTAACAGCCTAAATGAATCTTTTTCAAAAATTATTACCTGTTTTTCTAAGAAAATTACGGACATAAAAAAAGGTTTTCATTATTATCCTATTAGTTTAATAATGAGAACCTCGAACAAGTTGGGTACGTTCTATCCCTAAGAAGCAATGAAATTTTTCAATCGGTTAAACTCCTTTGTAGAACTTGACACAAAAAGGGCGTTGCAAAAAGCAACAAATGAATTTGCCATAGAGGCAACAATGCTTTGGTGATTACTAGTGTTTGTCATGATATTGAATTTGAATGTAAAGTTAAATATCAATTAGGTAAATTCGTAACGTGTTTTTGCTAAATTTTATTTACCGTAATTTCCGAAGTATATAACGCTGAAACACGCAGTATTATTGCATTTAAAGTTGCATACAAATAATTTTTAATCATTTTTTTAAAGGGTTCAACAGGTAATCCAGCCCATTCATCTTTATTTCGTACATAGTTGCCAGCAACATCCCCAATTTTCCTTTAGGAAAACCTTTTCTCTGAAACCATTCCAGGTACGATACCGGTAAATTGCACAACAGGGTACCTTTATATTTACCAAACGGCATTTCCATTTTAACCAACTGGTACAATAGCTCACTATCGGGGCCTGTATTCATATTCTCCATCTTAATTTTTTTTTATTGAAATATAGCATGCAAAGTTCTGATTCAATACCCGGATTAACTGTTTAAACTTACTCGGTTATACACATATTTTTACGTTTAATCCACCAATTGGTATTTGATACAATAAATGGCACTTTATTACTCAATGCTTGTCTACATTTACTAAATACTATTTAACCGGTTTTATCACTATAGCTTGAATGAATAGTTTATTAAATTACCAACTATTTCTTGTAACCCAACTAACAGCCAGTTGCATTCAATTATTCAACTGGCTGATTCTTTTAAATTCGCATGCTATACAAATTAAATGACTTTGCCAATGGAATTAAGGCACCCATTAAAGTATGGGTATTGGCTCCCTTTATAAACACCGGGGACGAAAATTTACATTACTATAACGACTTTTCTCAAAGCATACAGGAATATACCAACACTTTTGCCGCCCTGCATATTGCCTGGCAATGGCAGCCGGTAACTACTTTCGACTACGTTGAAATAATAGAAAAAATCGTTGAGGAAAAAGATGCCGGACTTTATTTTCCCATTGTATTGAATATTTGCGATGGCGACGAAATCAATGGCACACCTGGTATTTCGGTGGTAAAATTATTGGAATTAAAAGGGCTGGTTTTTACCGGAGCAGATTCATTTTTTTACGACATCACAACTTCCAAAATACCCATGAAGAGGGCCTTTGAAAATGCGCATGTATCAACTGCCCCATGGGAAGCCATTCATAAAATGGATCAACCTATTGACGGTATTTTTGAACGGCTTGGCCGCCCCATCATACTCAAGCCCGCTGTATCGGGAGGCAGTATGGGCGTGGGTATTAAGAATGTTGTTGATACAGAAGCAGCTTTGCAGGAGCAAATAAATAAAATGTTTTCCGGCTATCGTGGATGGAATTTAGCTTCGGATGGGTTGATTGCAGAAGCATTTGTGCCGGGTGAAGAATATACTACATTGATTGTTGGTGCCTACAACAATCCTTCTGCAGCAACTATCTACATGCCTGTAGAAAGATTATTTCATGCCTCCTTGCCCGACACTGAAAAATTTTTGAGCTTCGACAGGCTGTGGGGAATTTATGAAGATGAACCTGCCATGCCCAATGACGATAATTTTTATGAATACGCTATGCCTGAAAGTTCTCTTATTTCAGCAATAAAAAACCTAAGCTGGGAAGCATTTGTGGCAACAAAAGGTACAGGATACACGAGGGTTGATATCCGCAGGGATAAAATTACCGGGCGCCTGTTTGTGCTGGAAGTAAATGCACAATGCGGCATCAGCGAAGACGAAGATTATACATCTATCGGGGCTATACTGCGCCTGAGTAATACAACATTTGTACAACTGGTTACAGCAATCATCACTCATGCGCTTACAAGAAACAACATCATACTTGTTGAAAATACAGCAGCTAAAAAGATTGCCTGATTAAGATATGTCCGATTCAAAACATCAAGATAGAGATAACAAGATTGCTGCAATTTCAACAATACAATGGAAGGGCTTACGTATTTGCGTATTACAACCTGATTATTCTACCTCTGCGGTAGATTACCAGCATTACGATCCGGTAAGAAATTTATCAGGTCTCATTCAGGAAGCACAGATAGATCATGTGTTGATCAACAAACTAACAACCTACCGTCAACTAAAAGAGTTAAAGAAAAAAAACTACAACATTTTTGTTAACCTATGCGAAGGTTACCTGGAATGGGAAGTGCCTTCCATAGATGTTATTTACACATTGGAATTATTAAAATTACCCTTTACCGGTCCAACTTCTTTACTGTACGACCCTCCTAAAGAATTAATGAAATATGTAGCCTACACGGCCAATGTGCCCACGCCTGCCTATGCATTAATTGAAGATGAAAGTACTGCTGAACAAGACTGCAAACATTTGCGCTATCCGTTGTTTGTAAAGCCACACAAAGCCGGTGATAGTCTTGGCATTGATGATACAAGTCTAGTACATAACCCTGCGGAATTGAGTAAAAAAATAAAGGAAATTATTGATGAATACAGTCCGCTATTGGTAGAGGAATATGTAGATGGAAGAGAGTTTACGGTAATGATTGCCGCAACCGGCGATACTAAAAAACCTATCACATTTAAACCGGTTGAATACATTTTTCCTGAAGGAAAAAGTTTTAAAACCTATTCACTCAAAACAACCGAGCTGCACCCAACTGCCAATGTTCCGGTAACGGATGAAAATATTGACCAGCAGTTAAGAGCAGCAGCTATGGATATTTTTGCCGGTTTTGGCGGGGTAGGTTATGCCCGACTCGATTTTAGGATGGATGCTGTAGGCAAACTTTTTTTCCTGGAAATAAATTTTACCTGCTCGGTATTTTATATTGATGGATATGAAGGCAGCGCTGACTATATACTTAAACATGATGGTTTTGGACAGGCTAATTTTCTAAAGCAAATTATTACGGAAGGCATTGAAAGGCATCGCCGGCAGCAAAATAAATTTGTAATGAAAGGCAGTGCGCTTGCAGGTTATGGCATTTATGCCAGCACTGATATTGAAGCAAATGAATTAATTTTTAAAGGAGAAGAAATGCCACAACGGATTGTAACCCGCAGGCATGTTGATAATAACTGGAATAAAAAGGAAAAAGAAATTTTTAGCAGATATGCTTATCCTTTAAGCAAAGAGGTTTTTCTTTTATGGGATAATGACCCAACTGGATGGGCACCCCAAAATCATAGTTGTTACCCAAATACAGCTTACGAAGGATTAAATGTAATAGCCTTGCGATCTATAAAAAAGGGAGAAGAACTTACCCTGGATTATACATCCTTTTTGGATGAACATATGGAGCCGTTTCAATGCAGTTGCGGCAGTTCAGGTTGCCGTGGTCTCATTTCCGGGATAGCAAATAATTCGGTAACGGGAAGAGAAATAGAAATGCGGAGAAAAATTTAAAAAGGGTATAATAATAAACACTCATTTACGTCAATAAATAGCCGGGTTTTAATAAACTAAAAATGCAGATTACTCCCCCAACTAACTGCTACGGGGAGGTTGTAAATCATCAACCCCAATTCTGTCTATATCTTTATCATCGGTAACGTCAGGCTTTTTTTCTAATATAAATTTTACCAGAAGGTAGCCGCCAAAACCAGCAAACAAACCAATGGCGAGTATTGGATATAAATTCTCTTTTCCGTATAATAATATCCCTATGGCAACACCAACAAATTCTGCAGCAACCCAGGCCAGTATGGTATTCAGCCACCAGGCACGGCGTGGCAGCCCCTTTTTTTCAGCAAGTTTTCCATTCATCCAACACAGGAAAACCAACGCAATTATTTCTATCATAGAATTATATTTTTTATCCTGAATTAATAAACTTAAACTGGCTAAAAATTATAGCAGAAAAAGTTGTTATACTAAATCAATATCGAAATTTACCAATTGTACAAACTCTCCAATTCTTTCGTCGATATCTTCTTTGGTAATTTCCTTCAATCGGTTAGGACCAAATTTTTCCACACAAAAACTTGCCAATGCACTACCCACAATAATCGCTGTCTTCATATTTTCAAAGCTAATGTCTTTTGTTTTGGCAATATGTCCCATGAAACCTCCGGCGAAAGTATCACCGGCTCCGGTTGGATCAAATACATCTTCTAATGGTAGCGCAGGTGCAAAAAATACATGGCTTTTGTGAAATAACAAAGCCCCATGCTCCCCTTTCTTTATAATTAAAAAGCGGGGGCCCATATCCATTATCTTCTTCGCCGCTTTTACAATACTGTACTCACCACTCAATTGCCTTGCTTCGCCATCATTAACCATCAACACATCTACTTGCTTCAAAACTTCTTTCAGTCCATCCAACGCTATCTCCATCCAAAAGTTCATGGTATCCATTACAATCAGCTTAGGCCTAACTTTTAGCTGATTGATAACGCTTAACTGAATATCGGGAGAAAGATTTCCCAGCATTAAAAACTCAGCACCCTGGTAACTTTCGGGGACTATAGGTTTAAAATCAGCGAGCACATTCAGGTCTGTTGCCAATGTATCACGGCTATTCATATCAATATGATACTTGCCACTCCAGAAAAATGATTTTTTATCAGCTACAATTTCCACCCCATCCAATTCCACGCCTCTTTTCGTGAGTTCATCCATTTCTTCCTGTGGAAAATCATATCCTACAATTGAAATCTGTTGAATGGGCGTTACAAAATTAGCCGCTGCATAGGCAATGTAAATACCTGATCCGCCGATTATTTTATCTACTTTTCCAAAGGGTGTTTCAATGGCATCAAAAGCCATAGTTCCTACTGATATTAATGACATGTATGTTTTGTTTACTTTTTAACGGTGCAAAAGTAATGGATTGGTGGCGTTTTTGGCCAAGCTCCAGATAATTTAGCATTACAGATTGAATGAAATGAGGTTGGTTTGAAACGATCATTAAATATGGATGAAACCGTCAACCACCTTTGATTTACCGTTGTTTGAGCGGTGGATTGTACAGAATAGTAACGAAATAAAATACCGGAAAAACCAAATTGCTACTGTACAAATTTATCCCCTTGCATACTCCAATTGCAACTTTCTTAAAAAAACTTTGTGATCCTGATAAAACTTCATTCACTTTGTAAAAAAAATAATTTTGCTACTACAGATACATCCCGAGAATCCACAACCAAGGCTGATAAAACAAGTGATTGAATGCCTGAAGGATGGCGGTGTAATCGTGTATCCTACTGATACCATCTACGGACTTGGCTGCGATATTATGCAACACAAAGCCATCGACAGAATTTGTACCATTAAAAATATAAACCCACAAAAGTCGCAACTGTCCTTTATTTGCAAAGACCTCAGCAACCTGAGTGATTACACCAAAAGCATTGATACGCCACTTTACAGGATGTTGAAAAATTATTTGCCTGGTCCTTACACGTTTATTTTGCCCGCTAGTAAACTGGTGCCTAAAATTTTGCAAAGCAAAAAAAGCACTATTGGTTTGCGTATCCCTGATAATGTTATTTGTCAGGATATTTTAGCTGCTTTGGGAAATCCTATTTTAAGTACATCGCTGCCCGGTGAAATGGTAGAAGATTATACAGATCCGGAAATAATTTACAGCCGTTTTGAAAACCTGGTGGATTTTGTGATTGATGGAGGTACCGGAGGTATGATACCATCTACCATTGTGGACTGCACTACAGATGAATGGACCGTTACGAGGCAAGGGCTGGGAGAATGGGAGAGTTAAAAAGCAAAAAACGAATCATACTCAACATCAACCATCTTCAACAATCTTCAACCACATTCAATAACATTCAACAACATTCAACCATTCAACGATCTTCAACAACATTCATCCACCTTCAACAACAATTCAACCCTTCAAACAATATTAAAACTGCTCAGCTTTCTCTACCAAAAACAAATACACTTCTTTTGGTCCATGAACACCGGTTACCAATGTTTTTTCAATATCAGCAGTTCGACTAGGGCCACTGGCAAATGTTATAAAAGAGGGAATATTACTTGCATACTTTTCTTTGAGTAATTGCAGCGCATCTTTTACATCGTACACCAACTGGTTGGTATAAGCAATGCAGATATGTACTGGTGCATAAACACTGGCTGTGCGGCCATGCTCTTCGGCGGAACTTAGTACAATGCTACCTGTACGGGCAACCAACATTTCACAAGCTGTAATGGATGCATCACAAGTTGCAAGGCTAATGGTATTGCTATACCTGTTGGACCATTGAGGATTACTGCAAAATATTTTTGTCCATTCTTTAGCAGTTATTAATTGCTCCAGCTGCTGGTGCAGGTCTGCTTCCTTTTCGCAGTACACAAATTTGCCTTGCAGTTTTGTAAATGTTTCGGCAAAAGTTACTTCAAGGTCATCTGTGGCTGGGGGATAAATATCCGAGGTACCTTCACTTTGGGGGAAAGGTAAAGGCACTGGATTACTCAGTGCCTTTCTTATTCGTTTTAAAATATTTTCTTTGGCGGTTGTTACGCTCATGCTTCCATTAATTTTAGCGAACCCTATGCTTTATCTGGAGTAGCTTCACTGGTAATAACTTCTGAAACCGGGGCTTCATCGGGAGTTATTACATTATCAGCAACTGCATTTTCAATAATTTCAGGAACATCCAATGTTTTCCTTTCTTCAAAAGGTCTTTTTCCAATCAAGTGTTCTACATCGCTTTTAAACAATACTTCTTTCTTTAATAATTCCTTGGCAAGTTTTTCTACATCACCTTTTTTCTCTAGTAGCAACTCCTTTGTCCTTACATAGGCTACCTCAATCAATTTACGTACTTCCTGGTCAATCATTTTACCTGTTTCCTCACTATAAGGTTTGGTAAAAGTATTTTCCTGATTTGGATCATGATAGCTGATGTTGCCTATTTTATCATTCATACCATAAACTGTAATCATGCTATATGCAATTCGGGTTATCTGCTGCAAATCGTTGCTGGCTCCTGTGCTTATTTTTCCGAAGAAAATATCTTCACTTGCCCTGCCGCCCAATGTCATACAAATCTGATCCATCAACTGATCTGTGTTATACAAATATTGTTCCCTTGGTGTGTATTGAGCATAGCCCAACGCAGCTGTACCTCTTGGCACCACCGTCACCTTCAGCAAAGGATACGCATGCTCCAGGTACCAACCACATATAGCATGACCTGCTTCATGGTAAGCAATAATTTCTTTTTCCTCCGGAGAGATGATTTTATTTTTCTTTTCCAATCCGCCTATAACCCTGTCGATGGCATCCTGAAAATCACTCATGTCTACAGCTTCCTTGTTTTTACGGGCAGCTATCAACGCAGCTTCATTACATACGTTGGCGATATCTGCACCCGCAAAGCCCGGTGTTTGTTCTGCCAGTTTATGAATATCCAGGGTAGTAGAAATTTTTATTGGTTGCAGGTGCACTTTAAAAATTGCCTCCCTGCCTACCATATCTGGCTTGTCAATTGTAATTTGTCTATCGAATCGTCCTGGTCTTAACAAGGCAGTATCCAATACATCCGGTCGGTTGGTAGCTGCTAAAATGATGATGCCTAAATCTGTACCAAAACCATCCATTTCTACCAGCAACTGATTTAGGGTATTTTCCCTTTCATCGTTGCTCATCATTACGTTTTTACCACGTGCCCTTCCTATTGCATCAATCTCATCAATAAAAATTATACAAGGAGCTTTTTCACGTGCCTGCTTAAATAAATCTCGTACCCTGCTTGCACCCACACCTACAAACATCTCCACAAAATCACTACCACTAAGACTAAAGAAAGGCACTTGCGCTTCGCCTGCAACAGCTTTTGCCAACAGGGTTTTACCTGTACCCGGAGGTCCGATTAATAAAGCGCCTTTGGGTATTTTACCTCCCAATGCTGTATACTTTTTAGGATTTTTTAAGAAATCCACAATCTCCATCACTTCCACTTTGGCTTCATCCAATCCTGCCACATCTCCAAAGTTGATGTTAACCCTGGATGCCTTATCAAACAAGGTAGCTTTCGATTTGCCGATATTGAAAATACCACCTGGTCCGCCGGCACCGCCGCCCGGGCCACCTACTTTACGCATCATCATAACAAAAAGTAGCCCTATCAAAATAATTGGCAGTAAAGTGGATACAATCTGGCCAAACAATTCACCTTCATCATCTGGAAAATCAGGCACCTTGCGCACATTAGGATTTTTATCGTAAAAACCTACCATCAATTCGCCAATGGTTTTATCTTTTGCAATCCCGAAAAACAATTGTGGTCCTGCTGTATTTTTCATCATCACATCATACAATGGCTTTCCCAGTGTTTCCTGGTAAAATGCAGCGTGGCTTTTTAAGGAATCGGCATATAAGAAAACCCTGACGATACTTTTGTTACGTATTGTTTTTGTTTTTTCTACATCGCCCATTTTTACCATTTCATAAAACTTCACTTCGGAAGTTTCTGCGCCTGCCACTGCTACGCCACGGAAAAAATTATAGCCTATGAGTGCCGCAAAGGCAATTCCATAAATCCAATAGATATTAAATTTCGGTTTCTTTTTACCAGCCGGGTTTTCTTCTCCAAGAGGTGGTATAATCGGGCTTTTTTTCTTGCTGGTTTCTGTTTGCTTTTCGTCTGCCATATAAATTGTGTGCAAAATTATTATTGTATGCTGTTTACTTATTTAGTGGGGTATTTTAAAGAATGTTTAATTATGCTCCATCGAAGGTGCATCGCTCCACATTTCTTCCAGTTGGTAGAATTTTCTTGGTTCTGGTAGCATTATGTGTACTACTACATTTACATAATCAATTAAAATCCATTGTTGCGCCTGCCTTCCTTCATGTTTAAAAGAAACTTCACCACATTTGTCTTTTACATCTTCTTCTACAAAATCTGCAATTGCCTTCAGCTGCGTAGGATTGGTTGCTTCACAAATGATAAAAAAATCGGATACTGCTTCCGGGATTTTCCTAAGGTCTAAACTCACAATATTCTGCCCTTTTTTCTCCAAAATAGCATTGATGATGGTTTTAAAAATCTTAGTATTTCTGGTTAACCTTGTTACACTGCTTTTTTTACGATTGGCTAATACGTCTAGATTGTTCAAATTAATTCATTTATTATTTGTTACTTGATGGATATCCATCTTACTGATTTACAAACGATCTTTCCGGTTTCTTTATTTTCTGGCCGGTTGCCTGTAGCTTGCAAATGTTTTCAAAAATACAAATTCTTTACTAATCATACCAGCATGGCTACAGTTGCTTCAACTTTTAACGTATTGCAAAGTGTTGATAGTACCAACAACTATGCCATGGCAAAGGTTCATGCAGGAATGGCGAAACACGGAGATTCCTTCTTTACCATGCAGCAAACCAATGGTAAAGGCCAACGTGGCAAGCATTGGAACGGAAGTAAAGACGAAAATATTGCCATCAGTATTGTTATTGAACCTGCTGTCCTTAGTCTGTCTCAACAGTTTAAACTTTCCGCTGCTGTTGCATTGGGAACCTTTTGTTTTTTTAGCGCCTATTCCGGTGATGAAACCAGCATTAAATGGCCTAATGATATTTATTGGCGTGACAGAAAGGCAGCGGGCATATTAATAGAAAATGTAATTGGGAGCAATGCTCAGCAAGTACCTGGACAGGATAATATGATTTGGAAATACGCCGTGGTGGGGATTGGGGTGAATATTAACCAAACCCAATTTGATACAGCATTGATAAACCCTGTATCGTTAAAACAAATTACAGGTAAACATTTTGACTGTACCGAGCTAGCAAGGCAACTTCAGCAAAAGGTGTTAGCCGAAGTTAAAAATGTGCTGAATGGTTCTTTTGAAAAAACCTTGCAGCGATACAATGAACATTTATTTAAAAAAGGCTGTCGGGTTCAGTTAAAAAAAGATAGTGTTTTATTTGAAACAACTATCCAATCTGTAAACGAAGCAGGACAACTATTAACAACCGATTTAATAGATAACCATTTCAATTTTGGCGAAGTTGAATGGATGCTCAAATAAGTACGGCTGGTGGCTACATTCAATTTAAAAACCAATGGCACGTAAATTATAAAATGACGTATCGAATGGTAAATGGACACCAGGCAAGTATTGACCATTCACCATTGACTATTCACCACTTCATCTTAAATGGAGCATATTATTCGTCCTCTGCATTTCTGGCTTCTACTTCGTATTTATTATTGTAGTAACCATGCAGGATACTTTCCCAAACATATTTCATCATAAACAATAAATGCCCATCCCGTTTAAACTGCCGGATATGGCAAAGCTCATGTTTTACCCATTGGGGATTGTTTAAAAAATCAGCCTGAGAGGTGTGGTGAAGATGAATGGTTTTACCAATAACAATAGCTACAGAAGAGGCTTTCAGCTTTTTTGCAGCTAGCCAGGCCACCCAGGAATTTTCCTTGATTGTATAGTTTTCGTTAGCCAATTTCCTTAAAGGCGTTTAATATTTCTTCGGTATGTTGCTTGCTTTTGGGTTTTAAAAATATTTTTCTAATCATACCTTTTTCATCTATTAAAAAGGTGGTACGCAGCAGGCCCATATAAGCTTTACCGTACATTTTTTTTTCACCCCAAACGCCATACTTGTCTATAACAGTATGTTCGGTATCTGCAAGCAAAGTAAAGGGTAATGTGAATTTAGTTTCAAATTTTTTGTGTTTGGCTACTTCATCCGGACTAACACCTAACACAACAATGCCTTCTTTTTGCAAAGCCGAAAAATTATCCCTTAGGTTGCAGGCTTGTACTGTGCAGGTAGGTGTGTTATCCTGCGGATAAAAATACAAGACTATTTTTTTCCCTTTAAACTGCGCCAGCGAAACCTTATCGCCATTTTGATCAACGCCTGTAAATGCGGGTGCTTTATTTCCTTCATTTAAATGTGTCATAATAATATTTAATTGCTCCAATCCCCCAAGGAGAGTTGGTGATGTAAGTTAATAGTTACTTTAATGTTTCATTAAGAGAAAATGTCAAAAAGATAGTTGCCTTTAACCTCCCTTTGGAGGCTGGGGACAAAGTTGAAAACTTACCGGGTAAACCTAAAAACCTTCTCCGTTTTATTTCCCACACAATCTTCCACACTTATCTTTAATTCATGTGCACCTGCCTGGCAATGTTCATCAAATTTATAAATAAATGTTTTGCCTTTATCATTGCTAAACCGCAGCCACTTGCCATCCAACGTTGCCCTAAAATTCATTAACTCCTCTGTATTATCTAAAATAACAAACGCAATCCTATTTAGTTTAGCGGCATTCATACCATCTTTAAATCCAACGGCTGTGATGGTTGGCGGCGTAACATCCGTTAGTAATTCCACATTACCCAGCGCCTTGAAACTGGCTTTGTACCAATTGTTCTCATTACCATTTATTACAGGAACAGCCTTGGCATAATCATCTTTACTACCCCACCAACGGTGCATTACCATTTTATCAGGATATGCAGTATTGGTATTCTTTATGCAGATGGGAAACATAGCCTGCACCGGTATATTACCCGATTGTAGCTGATAAGCCGGCTCACCGGTTTTTCCTCTAATATTCGAAAGTTTAAAATAGAATGAATCATATAAATGTGTTTCGGATAAATAGAGATTGATATCGCTATTTTCAAACACATTTACAAAGCCTGGTTTAAACAAATAGGGCGAAGATGGAGTAGTATAAACAGGTACATTCCCATTGCTTTTTACAGCGAATTGTACCACAGCCGTATTGCCTTCGGTATCCTTAACGTCAATTTTTATTTGACGGGTTTCAGCAGTATTTAAATTAATAACACCATCTCCGGTTACTTCTTTATAAATTCCATTTTTATAACCGGGCAGTCTGCTGAGATGCTGCACATAAGGCCCGCCGGTACTGCGTAATTTATAATCGATGTGTGCATTTAAATAACGGGTTTCATCATAGCTGATACTATCTAACTGAAAGCCAATCACCGGTTGATTATCTACAAATAAGCCAGCCTCAAAAATACCATTTGGGTTGGATGAACCATTGCTTCTGTCTACTGCAGTAATGGCAAAACTTACTTTGTTAAAAGGCAATACCACTGTAGCAGGAACTGTTACGTACACACCATTTACCTTTTTTATCGGAATAAATTTCGGGCTTTGTTCGTAGGTACTTTTTGTGCGGTCATAAACTGCAAGCCGCATCACATCAGGAGCAATATTATCCGGTACCGGTAAACCAAATAACAATGGGTTCAGTACTTTACCTGTTTTAGTATCCCGAATTTCAAAATGTACATGTGGGCCTTGCGAGCCACCTGTGTTGCCACTCCACGCAATGAACTGCCCTTTTTTTACAGAAAATAAATTGGCGGGTATGTCAATAAAAACTTTCCAGCTTTCCAATTTGTATTGTTGCTCCGTAACATATTTTTCCAACGCAGGATTAAATTCGTTTAGGTGGGCGTACAAAGTGGTAAGGCCATTGGGATGGTTGATGTAGATGCAGCGGCCAAAGCCAAAAGGCTCAATTTTTACTTTGGCAATATAACCGTCGGCAGCAGCCAGCACCGGCACGTTTTCACGCTGATCTGTTCTGCAATCCAATCCCATGTGATAGTGATTGGGCCTCAGTTCGCCAAAGTTGGCTACTATTGATTTTTTTGCCTGCACAGGCCAGCTAAAATACCCTTTTGGATATTTTTTTGCAGAAAATATTTGAGCAGATGTAGCTATTACACTATTTAAAAATAAAATAAATACAAGGATATTTTTGATCACTACTTTATTGGTTTTTGCTAAAAAATCAAATGTACTTGTAAAAAGAAAAACTTAGTGCAGATAGTTACTGTAATACTGTGAATAACATGGTAAAAATATTTTAAAAGAGAAATTAATAAGCAGGTTTAGGGAGTAGTTTTCCTGCAAAAAATCAGTACAAAATAAAACCGCTATTTAATGGTA
>JBBQEA010000053.1:0-24887 GCA_038320245.1 Chitinophagales bacterium
AGCCCCTATATCCAGGAATAAGGAAATGAGAATTACAAACCCAAAACTTGCCAGCAGTTCATTGGTGAACCGGGTGGTTTGTGTTATAAAACCAGGGCCAATAGCAGATGTAGCCATTAAAAAAGCAGCACCTAAAAAAGCACCTGAGTATTTTGAAATGCTTTTCAATAATTTATTTTTTTTATGTTGATACCTGCCTGTTGCAAGCTTGTATTTAATTCTTCGGCAAATTTTATAGCGTTTATTCCATCACCATGAATGCAAATGGTATCGACATCTATAGGAATAATTGATCCGTCAGTTGCAGTAACTGTGTTATTATTTACCATTTGTAAAACCTGTTGTATCGCCATTGCCGCATCAGTAATTAAAGCATTGGTTTCCGTTCTTGCGGTAAGGGAGCCATCGGGTTGATAGGTTCTGTCCGCAAAAACTTCCTGCGCTGTACGCAAGCCAATATTTTTCGCTTCCTCAATCATTACCGAACCTGACAGGCCGTAATAAATTAATTCAGCATCAAAGTCTTTTACCGCCATGGCAATTGCATGAGCGATTGCTGCATCTTTTGCAGCCATATTGTATAAGGCTCCATGTGGTTTTACATGATGCAAAGTGGCCCCTGCAGTAACTACAATTGTGTGTAAAATTTGCAATTGTTCTTTTACCAATTTATAGATTTCATTTGCTGTTAAGTGCATGGCTGTTCTTCCAAAATTTTCTCTATCAGGGTAGGAGGGATGTGCACCAATAGCCACATTATGTTTGATGCAGCAATCAACTACCCGTTTCATTTCTTCGGCATCGCCTGCATGGTAGCCACAGGCGATATTAGCACTGCTGATAAATGGCAACAAGAATACTTCATTCCCGATACCTTCTCCCATGTCGCAATTCAAATCAATGTTTCTCATAAAAATTTTTGCAGCCGGTTTTTATTTCGGCCAATAGTTGATGAATTGAAAGTAGGGTTTCTTCTGCATGTTGCAAGGATACCAGTTGGAATTGAAATTGACTGTTAACAGGCAGTTGAGACAGACTTGGTAGATCTGCCGCAATTACTGTTGCAATATTTGGATAGCCGCCGGTTGTTTGATGATCGGCCATTAAAATAATGAGTTGACCGTCGGGTAATAATTGAATAGTTCCAACAGTAACGGGTGCCGAAATTAATTCAACCGTAGTTTGCAAATAGCAATTTTCGCCGCTTAGCCGGTACCCCATTCTGTCGGATTGATTAGTGATAGTAAAAGCAGATTGCAACATTCTCTTTTTCGAATCAGCATCCAGCAAATGCCATTGTGGTCCTGCAATACATCTTACAACAGTCTGATTATTGTAAAGCGTTTCCAATGTGGCAGGTGACAGCTTAATTTTTTTTCTGTTGAAATGATTAGCTACAGTATTGATTGAAATGATATCATCCTTTTGCAACAATCTTCCTTTAAAACCACCTGCAGCAATTTTTAAATGGGTACTATAACTGCCCAGCCATTTTTCAGCTTCCATTCCTTTGTAAATAGCCAGGTAAACTCTTGCCCCCGAAATATTTTTCTTAAAAGATAAAATAGCATTCTTTTCAACAAAAAGCGGTTGGTACATTTCGACTGGAACCTCATTAATATGGGCATCAAAATTTGCCCCCGCAATACTGATGATTGCATGGGTGGTAAAGCAAATACTTGCAGCTGGAAAATGCATTTCAATAACGGGTTGTTGCTCATCATTGCCCGCTAAATAATTGGCAATTGTTGCAGCAAAAAAATCCATAACACCTCCGGGACCGATGCCGAGGGAGCGATAGCCTGTTCTTCCCAAATCCTGTATGGTAGAACAGATACCTTTTTTTAAAATTTTAATACTCATTCAGTTTATCAAATTCATTTTTACCAATAGCAACAAATTGTACCTGGTCGCCTGCTTTTATTAAACAGGGATCTGCATTTGTCTTGTCAAATAATTGTAAGGGAGTAGTACCAATTATTTGCCAACCACCCGGCGAATCTATAGGATAAATACCCGTTTGGGCACCGGCAATTCCTACACTTCCTGCGGCTACCCTTAACCGGGGTTTGTCTTTTCGGGCTGTAATAATTTTTTCATTTACCGAACCCATATAGGCAAAGCCAGGTAAAAAACCATTCATAAAAACATGGTATGTTACCCCACTATGTAGTTTAATCACTTCGGTGGTAGTTAATTGATGAAGGCTGGCTACAAATTCTAAATCTTCTCCGTTATAATATACCGGTATTGTTGTCACTGGCTTATTTTGAGAAGAAGTTGTATGAGCTGTTTCCTGTGCAATGGATTCAATTATATTTTGTACAAATGCAAACGCAGTAGTTATATCCGGATAGAGTTGCTTTATAAAAACAGGATTGTAAAATACAGCGAGGGAAGCATATGCAGGGACAGATTCAATAAATCCCGGGAATAATTTGGTTGACAGCTTTTGATGCAATGCCATTACCTTTTCATTGATGCTGGTATTAATGGTATTGCCAAAGGAAATTAGCAAAGCACTTTCGCTTAGGGGAACAATATGAAATTCAGTTGTGGAAATAAAGAATATTTTATTTGTCAAATTTAGCGAAGATGCTGCAGGCAATATTATATTTCCACGCCTTTGCTTGTTTTTATTTAGCAGGTGAGTATTGTCTTTAAACTGTTTCGAATTTTACAGAATCCGATGCTGTGCCAATGGAAGATAGAATCGACAATAATGACATTTAGTAATCCTGACTGCCAGAACTTTCCCGGTCTTGCTTAGACTCTTCAAGCGTAGTTGCCGGAAGGGAATTACTGTAACTCGTAAAAAACCGGAAAATTTGGCTGCTGAATTTTCTGCATGCTTACTCAATAAAACGGCCGATTAATAAAGGCTAAAGGAAAATATATTGTTTCATTTCTTTTTATTACTTTAACTCTTGTAAAACTTAAATAAACCCAGCATTGAAAAACAGCCACAGGTATATTTTGTTATTCAATAGTTTAGTCTTGTTTTGTTGCCTATCTTCTTTTGCTCAGTCAAAACGGGTTTACTCCAATAGTCAACTTAGCTTTCAATATGGCTTTTCTTTAAAAGGGTTGGTTGAATTCAGTCTGAATAAAGCCACCCAGAAACCTATTTTCCGGTTGTGTGCCGATTTTGGTATTGGCTCTAACCTGCTTTCAAGAGCTATTTATTTTTGTTTCAACACCGAGTTACAATTATACAACGGAGGGTTTGGTAGTAAGCGAAGAGAGGGTGCAGATAATCCTAAATTAATATTGGATTGTACCAATGCTTTTACACTTACAACCGGGCTTAATAATTATTTTGCAGCAGATAGTTTTTATGTAATTACCAACCGAAATGTACCGCTCTATTATTTTTCAAATTTCACGTTTCCTGCGCTTCAAAACCCTTATGATTATTCTATTTCTTTAGGCACTGATTTTATTATTTCTACTGATAAGAATAAAGGAAACCAGCGGGTAGGATTCTTGAATTTACATATTTACCGGTTGCAGGTTTCCTATTACAATGATGCAGGCACACCAATTGATGAACTTTACCTGGGTGATGGAAAAGATCGTTATTACACGGGTGGAGCAATTTTTAGTTATATCGGAAATCCCAAGCAGGATATTAATTTGATAGAACTGTCATTTAAAAAATTTACCGGCTACTCCAGGAATGCTTTTGAAGTTTCAAATAAACTCGATCTGGCTTTTGTAAATTATAACAATCCCGAAGAAAAATATTATAACAAAAGCCTTTGGTCATTGGCCATTTCCAATCCCGAAAAAGGAGTTGGAATAAATATCAACCGATATAATTATACAGATTGGGATGTGCAGCATTTGATACATTTTTCAATATTTAATTCATTTCACCTTGTTCCCTACAAAGATTATTTTTCAATAAGTGGCTTATATTATCATGGCTATACAAATATTGGATTGCGATGAAAATTTTTATTTCAATATTACTTTTTACATTGTTTTGCACTGGCTGCAGCAGAGGTAAATTTTATGTTTCTGATGTTTTTCGTAAAGGTTCAGTTGATAACATTAAAATATTAAAACTCGATTCTACCTATCAATTTTATTTGAGAGAAGTGTATAAATCCCAAAACCAACAGTTAGAAAATGTATTAAAAACCAATGTTGAAAAATCCGACACTGCCAATAAAACAAGGATTGAAGTAGAATACCTGCTGCTTTCCCGGGTATATAAAAATGCTATTTATATTTCTACCATTCCGGATAGATACCAGCATTACTATTCAAATAATATGGTTGCTGATACATTGATAAACGCCTACGATTTTAATACGTTTCATTTTGGAAAAATTGCTGACGACGGAGAGAGTATTTACTTTTCAACTGCCAAAGGAGAAAGGGCTATCTCATGGGATATAAGGCCTTTTATTAATGATCAATTTCCCAGGAAAATGTTCATCAGGGAAATTGCAATTAAAAGAAACGAAATAATGGACAACGTTATTTTGATAAACAGCGCATTAGAGGAGCCGCTTGTTTTTACAAAGCAAAAAAACTTTACCATTATTTTTGAATCTGCCAATAATAAAGCTGATACCTGCGAAGGAATAGCAGGCCTGTGTAAATTGTCTGATCAAAATATGTATTTTCTGCCAATAAAGAAAGGATACGATTTGCTTTTCAGGTTTGATAGAAATATTCCCAATTCAAAAGATTCTGCCATTCGTTTTAACTATAGCAAAATTCGTTATAACCAGCTTTGATATGGGTAAATAGACTGTGTTTCTTCCACTAACGTCCTTTAAATTATAGGATTGCATGCAACAGCTGCCAGCACTGCTAACGTTGGTTAAAAGTAAACGTTGCCAAGCAACAAAGACGATGCTTATTCTATACTTTTTAACTCGTTCAGTGTTGCAAACGCCAATGCTTTTTCGTGGGTGGCATTTAAAATTACCGGTGGTGCGACGCCTGCATAAAAAGCTTGTTTCCAACGGCTGGCGCAGAGGCACCAACAATCTCCGGCTTGTAATCCGGGAAAATTATATTGAGGCATGGGGGTAATCAAATCGTTGCCTTGTGATTTTGAGTATTGCAAAAATTCATCTGTAATGATGGCAGCAACTACATGAACACCACTATCGGTCTCACCTGTTGAGCAAAATCCATCTCTGTAATAACCGGTCATTGGGTTGGTGCCTGCTATTTCAAGATCGGTACCCAACACATTTTTCTCTCCTGTTTTAACACGGTTTGGCATATTATTGATATGTGTGTTTATGCTGTTTTATTTGCGAAAGATAAAGTTAGTTAAGTATAATGCTTTTGGCTTATAAATTCATACATTCAACATATGGTGTGTAGACTTTAAATTTATACTTAAATAATTGCTCATGAAAAAAATCTCGTTTTTCGTTTTCTGCTTCGCAGCTTCCATTGTATTAAACGCCCAGGCAAAAAAAGCCTATCCCAACATTGATATTCCCTACAAAAAATTTGTGCTTGATAATGGCCTTACCTTGATAGTTAGCGAAGATCATAAAATTCCGATGGCGGCTTTCAATATCTGGTACCATGTAGGCAGCAAAAATGAAAAGACCGGTAAAACAGGCTTTGCACATTTGTTTGAACATATTATGTTTACAGGTTCGCAACACTATCCCGATTTTGACCGGGTGATGCAAACGGTAGGTGGCGGCAGCAACAATGGTACTACCAACAATGATCGCACAAATTTTTTTGAAAACTTTACTTCTGCCGGTCTTGATCGGGTGCTATGGGTTGAGTCTGACCGAATGGGTTTTTTGCTGAATGGCCTCGACAGTGCAAAAGTAGAAGTGCAAAGAGGCGTGGTACAAAATGAAAAACGACAGTCCGATAACCAACCCTATTCTATAGCCGAAGAGCTGACAATAAAAAGCACTTATCCATCCAATCATCCATATTCCTGGAGCGTTATTGGCAGTTTGCAGGATTTAAGTGCTGCCAGTCTTGACGATGTGAAAGAGTGGTTTAAAACATATTACGGCCCCAACAATGCCATCCTCTCTATTGTAGGTGATGTTAAAATTGAAGAGGTATTGGAGAAGGTAAAAAAGTACTTTGGCGATATACCGGCAAGCCCCCCAATTGCAAAGCACAGTGCATGGATTGCAAAAATGAGCGGCACGCATGTACAAACGGCACAGGACAGAGTACCACAGGCAAGGCTGCAAAAAACATGGAATGTACCGGCATGGGGCACAAAAGAAATTACCTACCTCGAGTTGTTGAGCAGTGTACTTACCAGTGGCGTATCATCCAGGCTGTACAAGCGTTTGGTGTATGATGACCAGTTGTGTACAGATATCTGGAGCTATACCAACGGCAGCGAAGCAGGGGAGCAGTTTTATATTGGGGCCAATGCAAAACCAGGTATTGATCTTACTAAAATAAATGGAATTATTAATGAAGAATTGAAGAAAGTTTTTACTACAGGAGTTACCGTACCTGAACTTGAATTAGCCAAGACTACTTACTTTGCCAACTTTATAAAAGGCATGGAACGCATTGGTGGTTTTAATGGTAAGAGTGATATACTTGCCCAATGTGAAACCTATGGAGGCAGTCCTGACTATTACAAAAAAATACAGTCATGGATTAAAGCGGCTACTCCCGCCGATATTAAAAAGACTGCCAACGATTGGTTGACAGACGGTGAGTATGTGCTGAACATTTTGCCTTACGGTGATTTTACCAATACCACTTCCGGCCTTGATAGAACGGTGATGCCACCTGTTGGAAATACGCCGCTGGCAAGCTTTCCGGCCATCAAACAATTTTCGTTAAGTAACGGTTTAAAGGTTTACCTGGCGGAGCGGCATGAGGCACCAATTGTAAATATGAGCGTACTATTTGATGCAGGGTATGAAGCGGATCAATTTAGCAAACCGGGCACTGCAAAACTGATGAGTACCATGCTTACAGAAGGAACTTCCACTAAATCTGCCGTGCAGATAAGTGACATGGCGAGTGCCCTCGGTGCAGACCTTGCAGTTTCTTCAACCATCAATAGTACAGCCGTGGCGTTAAAAGCATTAAAGCCAAATATGGAGGCATCGCTTGGCTTGATGGCAGATGTGCTGCTGCATCCATCTTTTCCACAGAAAAATTTTGATCGGGTACAAAAAGAACAACTCGTTGGCATACAACAGGAGCAGGCTTCTCCCCAAGCTCTTGGCTGGCGTGTATTACCGCAATTGATTTATGGTAAAGGAAATGCGAATAGTAACCCGCTTTCTGGTATTGGTTATGAAAGTACCGTTTCAAAAATTACCCGTAACGATCTGGTTAATTTTCACAATACCTGGTTTGGTGCAAACAACGGAGCTGTAGTTATTGCAGGCGATATTACCGAAGCCGAGATAAAACCAATGTTGGAAAAATACCTGTCAGGTTGGAAGTCGCATGAGGCACCAAAGAAAAATAATACGCTTGTTGCAGCGGCAACATCGCCCGCTATTTATTTGATTGATATGCCTGGTGCAGAACAATCCGTATTGAATGCTGCACTGCTAAGCCCGCCGCCAAACAGTGAAGGTTATGAAGCTATGCAGTTGATGAATACCATGCTGGGTGGTTCTTTTCTTTCCCGTCTCAATATGAATTTAAGGGAATATAAGCACTGGTCGTATGGTGCGTTTTCTTATTTTGCCGATACAAAAGGTCAGGGTATGTATGTAGCTTCATCGCCGGTGCAGACAGATAAAACAAAAGAAAGCATTGCCGAAATGTTGAAAGAATTTACTCAGATAAATGGAGATAAACCTATCACCGAAGCCGAATTTAAAAAAGAACAAACAGCCACGTTATTGGAGGTTCCTGGCCGCTGGGAAACCGATGGGGCTATCCGGAATTTTCTTCAGAATACATTGGTATATAACAAAGGCCTTGACTATCCCGGCCACTATTCATCCATCATCCAGGCCTTAACGTTAAAAGATGTAATCACGGCTTCGGCGCAATTGATAAAGCCGCAAAGCCTTACCTGGCTTATTGTTGGTGATAGAAAAAAAATAGAAGCTGGAATTCGTGAATTGAATATCGGACCATTAAAATTTTTAGATAAGGATGGTAATGAAATTAAATAAGGGAGATTTTTTAATTGACAATTTTATCCATTCTGCCCCGCTGGGCAAAGTAATTAAGTTAGGGTGATGTATTAAAATATCGAATATCGAACAGGGAATATTGAATGTAGCAATGGCTGGTTTACTTCATTATTCAATATTCCTTGTTCCTTATTTATTATTTTTTTTATTAAAATAATCACATTTCTTGAAGTGGCTTTTACCTCAAACGCTTTAAAAGATATAAGTAAATCTATTCTTCATCCATGAGGAAATTACTACGCATTATCTGCTGTATTACCATTGGGCTGGTAGATGTTACAGTAACAATTTCTAATGACTATCCGCAATTAGGAGCTGAGAGGCGTAGCCTCGGTTAATATTGTAATCCCGCCGAGGCGGGAGGTTTCAACCCGTTGATGAAGTAACAGATAGTCTAATGAGAACCGTAGGTTCGGCTCATATAAAAACTAAGTAAGAGTTAGTTGAAAATATCAAGGTTTATTTAAAGACATGAAAATATGCGCCGAGCCTAAGGCTCTCAGATAGCTTATTTCTTAAAACACAACGGATTAAAATCTCCCGCCTCAGGCTGGATTACAAAATAGAAGCGAGCCTACGGCTCTACAGTTTTTTAATCGGTTTGCTCCTAATTGCGGATAGTCATTCAATTCCTGAAAGTGCAAGCCTTGTTATTAGAAGCGGTAAAAAATTAAATGTTGCAGGAGGTTTAATTATTCAGTAACAACTGCTGGTTATATTGCGTATACCACATTGGCCTGCGGGCAAAGTCATGTTCAGTATTCATTGTTTGATATCGGTATTTTAATTTAAAGATTTCTGTTGCTGTACAGTTTTAAAGTGAACTGATAAATAATTGACTCCTTTATCTTCCCCAATTTTTGGCATTATTCTTATTCATTATAATTTTCAATGACGAGTACTGTAAGCCAAATATCAGATACAATTATTCTAAGTTTAATTAGAGAAAACAACCTTGTGGGTTGGGAACTATTGTATGATAAATACGCAGCCGTATTGTACGGCGTAATCTGCGCCCACACAGCCGATAAGGCTGTGGCCGAACAAATTTTAACAAGCTTATTTATAGGGTTGAAGCAGGGGCAGCTGCTTCTAAAAGTAAATGTTGCTTTATGCGCTTGCCTGCTACGCTATGCCCATACCAACGCAAGGGAGGAGTTTAAAAAACGTGGAATAAATTATACAGAATACCCCAATACGAAGAATCCAATTCTTGATCTACTGTGCTCACAGCACACTACCATAAAAAAGATTTCCGCTCAATTAAAGCTGAGTAAAACGGAGGTAAAACGACATCTGCAAAATGAATTTTTTATGCTCCGTCCAAAAAATGAAGTTGCTACAGTAACCCGGCAGCAGGAAGGCGATAATGAGTATGAATTGATTTATGATTAACTAAGAAGTCATTATTTATTTGTTTACAATTTAAAATTTAAAAAAATGGAAAAGAAAACAAAAAGTTTAAAAACAAGATTACCTGAAACGCTACTTCTTTTAGCAGCCTTTATTTTAATTATAACACTGGGGTTTACATCCTGTAATAATTCAAAAACAGAAGATCCAAAGGAAGTTGCCAATGACAGCAACGATGCAAAATTTGACAATAAAAAAGAAAACGATGCAGAATTTTTGGTAGCGGCTGCTGGAATAAATTTAGAAGAAATACAATTGGGACAATTAGCCCAAAAAACCAGTACAATGACGGATGTAAAGGAATTAGGAAAAATGATGGAAGATGGGCACACACAGGCCATGAAAGATCTACAGGAACTTTCAGCAAAAAAGCAAATTACCATTCCATCAACCCTAACAGAAGCCGGGCAAGAGGCCAATAAAAAGCTGATGGATAAAACAGGAAAGGATTTTGACAAAGCCTATTGTGACATGATGGTAAATGGACATAAAGATGCGATTGACAAATTTAAAAAAGCATCGACCGATGCAAACGATCCCGACATACGCAATTGGGCAACGTCTATGCTGCCAGCATTACAAGCTCATCTCGATCATTCTATCGACTGCCAAAAGAAATGCGAAAAAATGTAAACCTGCATAACACAACTGTAATAATTAAATTATAATTCTAACATTAAAAAATAACACAATGAAAAGTGCAATTACTAAGTCCGCACAAAACGGCACACACAAAGCAACGGCATCAGCACCCGTAAAATCAAAATCTGATGCAGCCCAAGGTCTTAGAGAGTTATTTATCGACGAATTAAAAGACATTTTTTGGGCAGAGAAAGCCTTGACAAAAGCGTTGCCGAAAATGATTAAGAATGCAACTACTGATGAATTGGTAGAAGCACTTAAAGCCCATCTGGACGAAACAAAAAATCATGTAACAAGGCTTGAGCAGGTCTTTGAAGCAATTGGAGAAAAAGCGGTAGCAAAGAAATGCGAAGCAATGGCAGGTTTGATAAAAGAAGCTGGCGAAATTCTGGAATCAACAGAAGTAGGTGTTGTACGTGATGCTGGTATTATAGCTGCAGGTCAAAAAGTAGAACATTATGAAATTGCAACTTATGGAACACTTTGCACATTTGCAAAAACGCTGGGAGAAGATAAAGCAGCGTCTTTGCTGGCAGAAACACTAAATGAAGAAATACATGCTGACGAAAAATTAAGTGCCATTGCTGAAGCTTCCATAAACCTTGAAGCAGCGGAAATAGCAAACTAAAAATAATAAATAATAAATTTTGTACAGGTAATTTATTAACAATCATTACTGAATTAGAGTGAGCAATTTCTACTAAGATTTTGCTCCTCTCTTTTCAGTTTTAAAAAAATACAAAAATGAAAAATCACTTAGTAGTTTTCACCTTTCTTATTTCTTTGCTCACTTGTGTTTCGGGTTGCCAAATTATTGGCGGTATCTTCAAAACAGGAATGGGAGTAGGGATATTCCTGGTGATAGTAGTTATTGCCATCATTTTTTATTTTGTAAACAAGTTGGGGAAAAATAAGGAGTAGAAATAACATTCAAAAGAATAAAATGAAAGAAAAGCCAGTTAAGAAAAACGGAAAATCGTTTGACAAATTTGCATCCGCTGTTTCCAAGGCAACAGGCAGTAGTTACGCTTTTATCATTGCATTTAGCCTGGTAATAATTTGGGCAATAACCGGGCCTGCGTTTCATTTTTCTGAAAGCTGGCAAATGGTAATAAATACAGGCACCACAATCATTACTTTCCTGATGGTTTTTTTAATTCAAAAAGCACAAAATAAAGATTCACTTGCTATACAACTTAAGTTGAATGAACTGGTTGCTGCACACGAATACGCAAGTAACCGCCTGGTAGATGTGGAAAATATGACGGAAGAAGAATTGAAAGTGATACAAAAATATTACAGTAAACTTAGTGACATTACTAAGAACGAAGAAACCCTGCAACAGTCGCATTCTATCGATGAAGCTACCGAGCAGCATAATATGAAAAAGGAAATGGAAAAGGAACTGAGAAAGAAATAGCTGTGTAAGAGATGCCCTGAAGTATAGCATGAAAAAAGTAATATTTACGAAATCCTGAAAAATTCTTCTTGCGACTGTAGCATTAGGTATTTATACTTTAGGTTAAAATTTCGAGCATCGATAACCCAAATAGGATGGTTTAGCAAACGTACCTGTAAAATTTTAAGAAGGCAGGTGTACCTGTAAATTATAAACTGTACAACGAAACAACGCATTAGTTGTTAGGTATGGACGCTCTTACTGAAGAAGCTAAAGATGCACAAGTACTGTTTAATACTGATTTGAAGAATACAGTTTTGTCTTTTATTTGTTAACTTCAATAATAAGTTGATGTAGGTTCCAGGTGGGCTCATTACAACCTTGTCAAACATCAAGCCCTTTCGCTATTTGTGTCATGGTTTTTTGACAGTTCTTTTAAACAAAATTCTATGACTAATTCTTTGCAGTTTCTTTCGGGCGGTGGTGAAATGGGAGCTTTAATTCAGCAATACAAATGGGAATCTTCATCCCTTGGACCTGCAGATAAATGGCCACAAAGCCTTCGTACTACGCTTAGCATATTGCTTAACTCTAAATTTCCCATGTTCTTATACTGGGGCCCTCAGCTGGTTTGTTTTTACAATGATGCATACCGCTTAAGTTTGGGCAACGACGGAAGGCATCCTTCTGTATTGGGTATGAAAGGCGAAGACGCAAGGCCTGAAACATGGCATCTGATTAAACCTTCCATCAACCAGGTATTTAACAACGGCGAAGCCACCTGGAGTGAAGATCAGTTGATTCCCATCTACCGGGAAGGAGCCATGAAAGATGCCTTTTGGAGTTTCAGCTTTAGCGCTGTTAAAGACGAAAGCAATGAGACAGCTGGCGTATTTTTAACGCTCATCGAAACCACGGATAAAGTAAACAATCTTAAAAAATTAATAGAAACCAATGATCGGTTGGCCTTTGCAATAGAAGCTACAGAATTGGGCACATTCGATTTAAACCCGGTAACCAATAAATTTATTGCCAATAACCGGCTTAAAGATTGGTTTGGCCTGCCCCATGAAATGGAGGTTGACCTCCCGCTGGCAATACAACAGATGGCTGAAAAAGACCGGAGCCGTGTGTCGGCGGCCATACAACAAACTTTACAATTTGAATCGGGTGGGTTGTATGATATTGAATACAGTATCCTCAACCACGTAACAAAACAGGAACGTATTGTTAGAGCTAAAGGAAGAGCGAGGTTTGGCGAGGATAACATTGCTCAACGTTTTACGGGAACACTACAGGATGTTACAAAACAGGCAATTGATAAGGAAATAATTGAGGCAAGCGAAAGGCGCACAGCAGCGGAGCGCAAGTTACTCCACAATTTTTTTAACCAGGCACCTGCCATGCTTGCTATTCTCAAAGGTCCACAACATGTTTTTGAATTTGCAAACCCTGCTTACCTTGAGCTCATTGGCAATCGCAATCCGATAGGTAAAACGGTGCTTGAAGCTTTACCCGAAGTAGCTGAGCAGGGTTTTATTGAGTTGCTTGATAAAGTATATAATACGGGAGAAACATTTATTGGAAGAGAATTATCCATTGATTTGGACAAAGGCAGTGGAAAACTCCAACAGTTTTTCCTGAATTTCACGTATCAGGCATTTGCAAATGAAAAAGGAGAAGCAGAAGGCATTTTGGTTTTTGCCTATGATGTTACGGAACAGGTTATGGCCCGTAAACAAATTGAAGCAAGTGAAAAGCGATTCAGTAATATTCTTGAACAATCCCTTATGGCAATTCAAATTTTTAAGGGTAGAGAAATGCGCATTGCTTTTATGAATGAACCCATGATAGTGATGTATGGCAAAGGAAGAGATGTTATTGGTAAAACGTTATTAGAAGTGTTGCCCGAAATGAAAGACCAGCCGTTCCCTCAATTATTGGACGATGTGTATACAACAGGTGTGCCTTATTATGGTTATGAAATGCCGGGTACACTTGTACGTAATGGGAAAGCAGAACAAGCTTATTTCAATTTTGTGTACCAACCATATACGGAGGTGGATAATTCCATAACAGGTATTACGGTAATAGGAACTGAGGTTACCGAACAGGTAATGGCCCGCAAACAAATTGAAGAAAGCGAAAAGCGAATCAATAATATCCTCTCGCAATCCATTATGTGTATCGGAATTTTAAAAGGAGCTGATATGATAGTCGCTTTAGCGAACGAACAGCTTCTTAATATTTGGGGGAAGACGCAGGATATTGTAGGTAAGCCCTTGTTTGAAGTTATGCCCGAGTTAAATGGCCAACAGTTCCCAAAACAATTGAACGATGTTTATACCACGGGAATTCCATACACTTTTAACGAAAACAGTGCTATCCTTACTACTAACGGAATACCCGAAGAGCGTTTTTTTAGTGTGGTTATTCAACCGTATACCGATGAGAATAATTCGATTAGCGGCGTAACGGTCATTGGTACAGAAGTTACGGATTATGTGAAGGCAAAAAAACAAATCGAGCAAAACGAACAAGAATACAAAAAATTGGCAAGCCAATTAAAATTGGCAACAGATTCTGCCAACATTGGCATTTGGTCGCTCGATATTGCTTCATCAAAATTGGAGTGGTCTGATACGCATAAAGCGATGTGGGGATATGATAGTTCATTTGAAAGTATTAACTACCAAGACTGGCATAAAGCGATTTTGCCGGAAGATAAAGAAGTAGCTTTCAAAAAAATAGAAGAAGCCAGGGTTAAACAGATACTATATGAAGTGGAATATAGAATAAATAAAGCTGATGATCAGGCTATCCGATCCATACGTTCACTTGGAAAATATTATTACAATGATGATGGTGAAGCAGCAACACTAACCGGGATTAGTATGGATATTACCGAACAGAAACAGGCCCTGGAAAAAATATTAGAAAGTGAAAAGCAATTTCGGATTTTTGCCGACAACATTCAAAACCTTGCATGGATTGCCAATGCTGATGGATGGATTTACTTTTATAATCAGCAATGGTATGATTATACCGGCACAACCTTTAACGAAATGGAAGGATCTGGATGGCAAAAAGTGCATCACCCCGATAAGGTTGAAAAAGTAAGTGAGTTTTTAAAAGAAGCATGGAAAAAAGATGAGCCTTTTGATTTGACCTGTAAACTTCGCAGGGCCGACGGTGAATATCGTTGGTTTCTAACCCGCGGTTATCCCGTAAAAGATACTTTTGGAAATATTGAGCGATGGATAGGAACCAATACGGATATTCATGAGCAGAAATCAAAGGAGCAACAAAAAGATGACTTTATAAACATTGCAAGCCATGAAATGAAAACGCCTTTAACTACTGCCAAAGGTTATCTTGAATTATTGCAGCTGGAATTAAAGGAAGAAAACCAAACTGCATTTTTATACGCAAACAAAGCCAATCAGGCAGTAGAAAGGATACACCGTTTAGTTGCAGAATTATTAGATGCCAGTAAAATACAAAATGGTAAATTAAATTATACTTTATCCACTTTTGATTTTAATGAAATGTTAGATGAAACTATTGAAGATATGCAGCTTACTGCTAAAAATCATTTAATACAAAAAACCGGTACCGGTTTAAAACAAATATCCGGCGATAGAGGCAGGCTGCAACAGGTGCTGATTAACATTTTAAGCAATGCGATAAAATATTCTCCCAATGCTGATAAAATAATAGTTATAATAGAAGAAGAGGCAAGCAACATTCAGGTATCGGTTCAGGATTTTGGAGTTGGCATGCCAACACAACATTTAGATAAAGTTTTTGACAGATACTACCGGGTACAGGAACATGCAATAAATTTTCAGGGATTGGGCATTGGGTTGTACATATCCAATAGTATTATAAAAAGGCACAATGGTACAATGTGGGCAGAAAGTGAACCAGATAAGGGAAGCACTTTTTATTTTAGATTACCATTGTAAATTTGTCTCTACAAAGGGTTATAGATTCCTGATCTGCAGATCAAAACGCAGGAATTGCAAAACCACCATATTTAAAAAGCCTGATAATTATTATTCCTAAGTAAGATTCTTATAGCTACATACAGTTGAAATATTCGCAACAATCCGATTGATTTTATTACAGATTTACAATAGGGCTGGGTTTTGCTACGGACGTTGTTTACGTTGTTGATTATTCCCTTTGGCGCAGGTTATCAGTCATAAGAATATAAAACAAACAGATAACATAATATCTTGACAATGCACGCCCTGTAAGCTAACTTCGCTCAAACAAAACCAGCCTGTAAATAATGAAGCAACTCCAAAATAATACTTCCATTTTTTTATTTATAGTGCTTACTACAGTTTTGATAATCGTAACTTTTCTTTCTTACACTAGATTAAAACATTTTGAGGCATCCACTAATGCGGTGGTTCATACCAGTATCATTAAGAACAATCTTACTGAAATACTTTCCAATTTAATAAATGCCGAAACAGGACAGCGGGGCTACCTGCTTACTGAAGATACAATTTTTCTTGACAGTTATAAAGGAGCAGAACAGCATATCAATCTGTTATTAAATGCCCTTGACACACTCATACAGGATAATGAAATTGATCAAAAGGAATTAAAGATTTTTAAACAGTTAATTGAGGCAAGGTTACTTCTTTTGGATAACAACCTGACACTTTTTCAAGGCCACCCCGAAAAACTAGTCTCTGGGGTTGCTTTACTTAAGGGGAAAAAGAAAATGGATGAAGTAAGGAGGCATGCTGACATTATGTTGCATATGGCAGATAGAGTAATGTTACAACGAGTTAAGTTTAAAGACCGTTCAGCTTCTGTTACACCTTTCTTTTTATTAACGCTCTCTTTATTTTCAATATTTTTTTTAACACTGTTCTTTTTTCGCTTGCAAAAGGAAACCAGCACTCGTATTTCATCGCAGCAAATGGTTGTTACCCAAGAAGCTTTTAATAAAGAAATAAAGGAAAGCGAAGAACGTTTTTCCGCTGCAGTAACTGCTGTGGAAGGAATTTTATGGACAAATAATGCAAAAGGTGAAATGGAAGGTGAACAGGCAGGTTGGGCTGCCCTTACAGGCCAAAGTTATGAGGAATACCAGGGATACGGCTGGACCTTAGGTATTCATCCGAATGATGTGCAGCCAACAATTGATGCATGGAACAAGGCATTGTTTGAACGCAGGATATTTAATTTTGAACACAGGCTAAAAATGAGTAATGGCCAATGGGGGCATTTTTCTGTAAAAGCTGTCCCGTTATTAGCAACAGATGGTTTAATAAGGGAATGGGTGGGTGTACATACCAATATTACACAAAGGAAAATTGCCGAAAAAACATTAAAGGAAAGTGAAGAAAAATTTAGGGGCCTGGCAGAATCATTACCGCATTTAGTATGGATAACCGATGAAAAAGGTGAGCCCTTGTATGCTTCTGAAAAATGGCGGGAATATTCTGGTTTAAATCCCTATGAAACGGGCAACTGGCAATTAGTAGTTCATCCAGATGATTTGGAAACGATGACCAAAGCCTGGACAGCAAGTTTAGTTACAAAAAAAAGATACTATGCAGAAACAAGGTTAAAGCATAAGCAAGGCTACTATCGCTGGCATGTAGTGGAAGGCGTGCCATTAAAAAATGCTGATGAAAAAATTATAAAGTGGATTGGGGCTTTCACAGATATTCATGAACAAAAAATAAAAGAGCAACAAAAAGACGATTTTATAAGCATTGCTAGCCATGAAATGAAAACACCACTCGCTACAGCGAAAGGTTATATTGATTTGCTGCAACTTTCATTAGGCGAAGAGAACCAAACTGCTTTATTCGCAAGCAAAGCCAACCAGGCTTTAGCAAAGCTGAACGACCTTGTTACAGAATTATTAGACGCCAGTAAAATTCAAAATGGTCAATTAAATTATACCATCACCACATTCGATTTTAATAAAATAGTAGATGAAACAATTGAGAATTTTCAGCTTACCGTTACAAATCATACGCTGCAAAGAACCGGTAATTGTTCAAAACAATTAAACGGCGATAAAGGAAGACTGCAACAGGTGTTGATTAATTTATTAAGCAACGCTATAAAATATTCTCCCAATGCGGATAAAGTATTAGTTAGAATGGAAGAACAGGAAAGTAAAATCCAGGTATCGGTGCAGGATTTTGGTATTGGCATGTCAGGCCAGCATTTAGATAAAATTTTTGACAGGTATTACCGGGTGCAGGAACATGCAATAAGTTTTCAGGGATTGGGTATTGGGTTGTACATATCCAACAATATTATAAAAAGGCACAATGGTACAATGTGGGCAGAAAGTGAACCAGATAAGGGAAGTACTTTTTATTTTACACTACCAATTTAAATACTTGTTTTACCGGGTAATATAATTAGGATAAAAAAAATGAACAGCACTAAAATTGGAGTCAGGCGCTAAGCTGTTGGCCTTTTATCTGTCTCATTAGTAGTTAGCATTTTATATGTTACTCATAATAATTTCAACCAGCCTTTAGTTAGCAAAATCATTACAAAACCTTGCAACAATATACTATTGACGAGCCATTGAATTAAATTTAATTAGAATTAAAACATTAGCTGGCAAGTAAATACATATCTCCCTAAAAATACTCCTCATTTTTTAATTTGTACTTTTTACCGAAGTATTAATCATTGCAAAAATACTTACTCACGAAGGTTTAATTGGTTTGAAGGACATGCCTATTCAACCCATCCCTTTTTATCAAGTACAAGATCCCTGAAATACTTTCTAAGCTGGAAGTTGCGGAAACAGCAATGCACCGAAATGCCAGAAAAAAGATGGCTGGTAGTGGCTGGAAAAATATTAAAAAAATGTTTTCTTTTCCAGAAAATAGACATTAATTTTATTTTTATTTATAGCTAATGATTTTTAGATGTTTGTATATCTTTTACAAACAATAAACAGAATGAAGCCAATGTTAAAAAATATAACTATTGGCATACAAAACAAACCCAAAGTGTACGCCGCCGCCCATAACTTTCCTGTTGTTGGCGTTGCAGCATTTGCTGATGGGTTTAATGATTTTGAACGATTACAGAATGCTACAACTGCATTTACAGGAATGGCCTATTTGCCGATGCTGCATTTTAACCCTGAACAAAAAAGCATCTGGACATAAATTCCTGCATACTTTACAATTGTTATAGCAATTCAAGTACAAGAAAGGCTTTCCGAATACTTAAATTTTTTAAGCTTCAATTCTACAATACAACAACTAACAATTTACAATTGCTTTTTTTGGAAACAAATTTGCTTTTCGCAGAATAAAATAAATGCTCAGCAGTCAGTCTTAAAATATGAAAGTGAATGAAAAAATGATACCGGCGTTTCTTACTGGTGGTGGCAAAATGGGTGAGCTTATCCGTTCATTTAATTGGTCAGCAACTGTATTGGGCAGTCCTGCTACCTGGCCGCAAAGTTTACGCATTGCTGTAAGTATTATGCTCAATTCTCCATTTGGTATGTATATAGCCTGGGGCAACGATTATATTCAATTGTACAACGACGGTTACCGGCCAATTCTTGGAACCACAAAACACCCCCAGGCATTGGGCATTAGCACACGCCAAACATTTGCTGAAATATGGTCCACTATCGGGCCCATGTTTGAAGGTGTAATGCAGGGTACACCGGTTGGTTTTACTGATTTTACTTTGCAATTAGACAGGAATGGATTTATGGAGGATTGTGTTTTTGATTTTTCCTACAGTCCTATTCGCTTGCAGGATGGGGAAGTAGGTGGCGTGCTGGTTACCGTTATTGAAACCACCGAAAAGGTAAAAGCCGCAAAAGCGCTTAAAGAAAGTGAACAACAATTACAATTTGCCATTGAAGCAACCGAATTAGGTACCTGGGACTTAAACCCTGTTACCAATAAATTTAGAGGCAACAACCGTTTAAAAGAATGGTTTGGGCTACTGGCACACGATGAAATTGAACTGCCGCTTGCCCTCGCAGTAATTGCAGATGAGGACAGAGACAGGGTAACGGCCGCTATTCAGGCAACTTTACAATTTTCTTCCAGAGGGTTGTACGATATTATTTTTACAATCATTCATCCACAAACAAAAAAGGAAAGAATTGTACGGGCAAAGGGACGGACCTCTTTTAATGAACAAGCTGTTGCCTACCGGTTTAATGGTACCCTGCAGGATGTTACAGAAGAAATTATTTCCCGCAGGTTGCTTATAGCAAGCGAAAAGCAATTAAGAAACGAACGCAAGGTATTGCACAATTCATTTATGAATGCACCAGCAGGTATTGCCATTTTAAATGGAAAAACATACATGTATGAATTTGTAAATGCTGAATATGAAAAACTGGCGGGCCGGAAAATCACCCTCGGCAAAACGGTTCAAGAACAATTTCCTGAAATGGAACAACAGGGGATAATTGATATTCTTGACAAAGTTTTTTTAACCGGAGAACCATTCATCGCAAATGAATATCCTGCTAAATTAACCAATCCAATAGATGGTAAACTTGTTTTGGGATTTTATAACGGTGTGATACAGCCTTTGAAAGATGAAAAGGGAAACACTATAAGCTTATTATCGTATTCAGTGGAAGTTACATCACAGGTTGAAGCCCGAAAACAAATTGAAGAAAGCGAAGCAAAATTTAAAATGCTTTCAGAAAACATTCCGCACATGGTATGGACAGCAACCCCGGATGGAGCAAAAAATTTATTCAACCAGTATTTTATAGACTACACAGGTTTGTCTTTTGAAGAATTAAAAGGGGATGGCTGGCAGGTAATTATTTATCCTGACGACCTGGAAAATGAATTAAAGCAATGGCATCAAGCGCTTACAACAGGAGAAGATTTTAAAATTGAAAAGCGCATTCGCAATCACAACGGAACTTACAGGTGGCATCTGAGTCATAGCCTCGCCCAAAAAGACAATCAGGGAAACATTACAGGATGGATAGGAACCAATACTGATATAGATGACCAAAAACAGGCAGAAGAAAAAATTAGAGAAAGCGAATCCAAATTTAGAACACTGTCCGAAACGATTCCTATTATGGTATGGACAGCCGCACCCGATGGAAAGAAAAATTTTTTCAACCAATATTTTCTCGACTACACAGGTTTATCTTTTGAAGAATTAAAAGATGATGGTATATTGAAAATAATTTTTCCGGATGACCTTGAAAAGGATTTACAACTATGGCGACATGCTCTTAACACAGGCGAAGATTTTATTATGGAAAAGCGCATCCGCCGCCATGATGGAACTTACCGATGGCATGTAAGTCATGCCATGGCACAAAAAGACAGTTATGGCAATATTATCGGGTGGATAGGAAGCAGCACAGAAATAGATGAGCAGAAAAAGTTTGCCGAAGAATTAGAAGCGAAAGTACAAGAACGTACCTACCAGCTTCACATACAAAATGAAACCTTTAAACAGGCGGAAGAAAGCTCCATGCAGGGCAGCTATTCATTTAACTTAACAACTGGCGAACTTTCTTACTCTGATAATTTATTCAGGTTAATAGGATATCAACCAAACGAATTTGAAATTTCACAAATGGAATTTTTTAAGCGTGTGCATCCGGATGACAGGAAATATGTGGAAAATGCCACGCAAAAAGTTTTACAAAGCAAATCTTCCGATGAATGGCACTACCGTATGAAGACCAAAGCAGGTACATTCATAAATATAAAAGGAACCGGAAGAGTTATAGAATCAGGCGATGAAAAGTTATTAGTAGGAACCCTGCAGGATGTAACCGATATTGCTTTAAAACAGAAAGAAATAGAAACAGTTAATGAACAACTCCAACTACAAAATCAAACTTTTGAACAGGCTGAAAGTATCGCAAAATTTGGAAGTTATAAATGGAATATTGCAACCGGTGCATTGGAATATTCTGATAATCTATTTCGTTTGTTAGATTGTGAGCCGCAGGAATTTACTCCATCAATTGAAAAGTTTTTAACTTTTGTACACCCCGATGATTTGCAGCAGGTAATTAGCAACAGTAAGGAAACAATGATAACAGGACGGTTGGTAGAAACACCTTACCGCATTATTAGTAAAACCGGAACAATCAAATACTTTCGGTCAAGCGGAAATTTTTCTGGTGAAGCTGTAAATCCTTTGCTAATTGGTACGGTGCAGGATATTAGCAAGGATGTGGCTGCAGCCGAAGAGTTGGTAGAAAAAGAAAATTATTTAAACCAGATAATCAGCAATGCGCCAGATGCCGTTATTGTAATTAATGAAAAAAGTATCATCAACTTATGGAATGCTAAAACAGAACAAATATTTGGATGGAAAGCAGCAGAAGTAGTAGGATTGAATTTAACAGATATCATCGTTCCAACCCAACACCGGCAGGCTCACCAGGACGGAATGCAACGATTTTTAAAAACAGGCGAAGCCCGGATTTTAAATAAAACATTAGAGCTGACAGCTCTTAATAAAAAAGGTAAGGAGTTTCCCATATCAATCACTATATCACAGGCAACGCAGCAGGGAAAGAAATTGTTTATTGCTTTTCTCAGAGACATCACTTTTGAAAAACGTACCATAGAGCTTGCAATAAGTAATCGGTCCCTAATAAAAGCCAATGCTGAACTGGAGGCAGCTCAAAAACTTTCGGAAGAATTATTGAAACAAAGAGACGAGTTTATAAGCATCGCCAGCCATGAAATGAAAACGCCGCTTACAACTGCTAAAGGATACATTGAGTTACTGCTGCTTACGTTAAGTGAAGAAAATCAAACTACGCTATATGCAACCAAAGCCAATCAGGCCGTAGAGCGCCTGCACAACCTGGTTTCAGAATTATTAGACGCCAGTAAAATACAAAATGGTCAGCTAAATTATACGATCACCACATTCGATTTTAATAAAATGGTAGATGAAACCATTGAAGAAATTCAGTACAGTACAAAAACTCACCGCATACAAAAAACAGGCTGCTATTCTCAACAAATAACCGGTGATAGAGGCAGGCTGCAACAAGTGTTAATTAACTTACTAAGTAATGCTATAAAATATTCCCCTAATGCGGATAAAGTATTAGTTAAAATAGAACAATTGGATGGTAAAATTCAGGTATCGGTTCAGGATTTTGGTGTTGGCATGTCGGGCGGGCATTTAAATAAAATTTTTGACAGGTACTACCGGGTGCAGGAACATGCTATACATTTTCAGGGATTGGGTATTGGATTGTACATATCCTATAATATCATTGAAAGGCATAATGGTACAATGTTTGCAGAAAGCGAACCGGAAAAGGGAAGTACCTTCTACTTTACACTTCCTGTATAACAAAGTAAAAATTTTTTATAACCTAACATTATTACTATGAGACAGAAAATTCTTATTTATGATGATAATGAAGAGATTTTACTTTTATGCAAAGCCATATTAGGTAAGTTCGGTTTTATGGTAGAAACTTTATCACGATGCGAAAATATTTTAAATGATATAAAATCTATACAGCCCCACCTTATTTTAATGGACTTGTGGATTCCGGAAATTGGTGGTGAAAAAGCAATTGGAATTGTAAAACAAAATGAGGCAACAAAAAATATCCCTATCCTGATTTTTTCTGCCAATGCTGACATTAAAGAGATTTGTACAACACTAAATGCTGATGGCTATGTAGAGAAACCATTTACTATTAATTCTTTTATTGAAACCATAAAAAAATATACAAGCGACAAAATTTTGGAGGTTTAACGTCGATTTTTGCAATCGTCCATAACAAATTTATCAGCAAGTATTTTAATCAGGTAATTGGCTTTTGCAGTAACAATTATGGAATTGTTGCTGCAATTTTTATTACAGCCGCAACTACCAAAATGCCTAAGAACCTTTACTATATCCATCAGGAAGAGAAGCCCTTGTTGTAAGCCCCTATTGAATATCCGTTTATTATTAGTTTATAGAATTAAGCTTATTTTTCTTTTCAAAAATTTAAGTGCTTGAAAAATTAATTTTTTCGGGTAATTTAATAATAGATGTGGAGTCAATTCTACAAAAATGTAGGGCATCTACCAATATGTAGTATGTAATAAATTGGTACAATTATTTAGTGTAGTTTCTATTATTTAAAATCACTAAAAAAAATACCATGAAAAAGTTGACTTCTTTTCCAACGCATAAACTTTTGCTGTTGTTTGTATTTTCGGCACTACAATTAATGGCCTGGAGTCAGGACGCTGTTACGCATACCAGCACAACCGTTACAACCAAAACAAATAATTTTCAAATTGAGCCCTGGATGTGGATAGCAGGGGGCGCTGTATTATTGGTGATATTGGTAGCATTACTGAGTGGTAATTCCAGTAAAGATGTATCACGAACTACCATCATAAAAAAAGATTGAACATAGATTGAGAAAGAGTTCTGGCATTAAAAAATGAACGTTTTTTTAACAGCAAGGGGTAATGAAGAAAATAAAATTTGTACGCACAGTTTAAGCAGCTAAGTAATTATATTGGGTGCAAATGGTTTGATTTTTTAAAAACACCAGTAGCATTTTTTATAGAGTTCCGGGTGATGTAACTGGCTGGTGCAATAAATTACTGCGTGGGTGCACTTAAATTATTATCTCCACTATCTTCATTAGTCTTTTTAAATTCAAGCTTGCCAAACTTCCAGCTAAAGTTGATGCCGATGGAACGGAAAGGAAAAGTACGTTCAGAATTTTGAATAAAATTGATACCCTTTAGTATTGTTAGCTGTGTTAGGTTTTCGCTAAAAGGATTGGTAGCCGTCAATGCAATGCTGCCCTTTTTTTGCCAGAACTGTTTACGGAAAGCCATGGTATAAGAAGTAAAAGAAGGGTACTTTCCCTGTGCCTCATTTCGGGCCCCATTAAAGTTGCCAAAGAATTCTGCCACCAGCGAATTGGTAAATTGGTAACTGGCATTAATATTAAAGCGGTAGTTGAAGCTATTGCTGTTAAGACCCTTATCAATGGCATTAATGGTGTGGCGATAAAATAAAAATACATTACCCCGGATGTTTAATTTGGCAGTTAGGTGAACATCTCCAAAAAAGTTAACACCCATATTATTTTCCTGGCCAATGTTCTGCCTTGTATTTACACTCACATTGGTAAATAGCGAATCTCCTACCTGGTAAGTGGGGTAATAAGCAATGTACGGCTGTATATCATTTTGGTTGATGCGGTAAAAAAGGTTGATCATTACAGAACCTTGTTTGCCAAGGTCTCTGCTATAGCCCAACTCGTATCGGTAGCCTAGCTC
>JBBQEA010000054.1:0-24372 GCA_038320245.1 Chitinophagales bacterium
CCTTTGTCATAAGTGCTTATGCCCGTTACAGATCTCGTCAGCTGATTAAAAAGAATATCGAACTGGAAGATAAAATTAAACAGCGTACAACAGAATTGTCTAAATCTCTGGAGGATCTTAAATCCACGCAAACACAATTAATCCAATCAGAAAAGATGGCAAGCCTTGGCGAACTAACCGCAGGGATTGCCCATGAAATTCAAAACCCGTTGAACTTTGTAAATAATTTTAGTGAGGTAAATACAGAGCTGATAGCCGAATTGATGGAAGAAGTTGATAAAGGCAATACGGCAGAAGTAAAAGCAATTGCAAAAGATATTAAAGATAACGAACTAAAGATTACGCATCATGGCAAGCGTGCCGATGCTATAGTAAAAGGAATGTTGCTACATAGCCGAAGCAGCAGCGCAGTAAAAGAACCAACCTACATCAATGCTTTATGTGATGAATATTTACGATTAAGTTATCATGGTTTAAGAGCAAAAGACAAAAGTTTTAATGCCACCATGAAAACCGATTTTGATAATTCAATTGGTAACATCAACATTATTCCGCAGGATATTGGAAGAGTAATTTTAAATTTAATCAACAATGCTTTTTATGCGGCCCCCCTGCTCCCCGATGGGGGGTTCAAAGACCCTCAATATAAACATGAACCAACTGTTTGGGTTAGCACAAAGAAAATAGATGATAAAGTTTTCATCTCAGTAAAAGATAATGGTCCGGGTATTCCCCAAAAAATAGCAGATAAAATATTTCAACCCTTCTTTACCACTAAGCCTAGCGGGCAGGGAACAGGATTGGGTTTGAGTTTAAGTTATGATATTATCAAAGCACATGGTGGAGAAATAAAAGTGGAGACGAGGGAAGGGGAAGGAACTACATTCACAATTATTTTACCCATTGTCTGAATCAGGATTTTAAGATTATAAGATTGGCAGTATTAAATTGATAGGCTATAAGAAAAAAAATCATAGCATTCCTTTAATCATAAAAATTATAGTTTAGACAAAAGCAAACGGAAGCGAAGTAAAAGTGCAGACTAATGAAGGAGTATTTACAGTTTTGCTATAACATTGCGGTTACAATCTTTGTTTTCTAGTATTATAACAAATCTAAAAGCACTTATTGTTTCTGGTACCTGAACAATAAAATATTGGCGTCTCCATCTCCGCCCTCGTTGGAAATATACAAATCACCTTTACTATTAAATGCAATTCCTTCAGGTTGTTTAAATAAAGAGGGATCGAGGGGGTAATAATCTTTTGCTTTCCACTGATCATCTAATACAAGCAGTATTTTATTTACCGATGAAATAATATACCATTCATGCGTTATTGGGTTTTTTGCAATGCCTGAAGGATGAAATTTTTCTTTACCGTTTTCATCTTTTGGCTGAATAATGGAAATATCTACTTTAAATGTATTGGCAATAGTTAAGGAATCTCCGTTAGCCTGCTGCAGCGTATAAACAGAAACTTCTTTTTTTTGCTTATCTGCAGGACAGTTTTTACATAATGCAATAAGTTTAGAACTGTCAGCGAATAATCCTTCATATTCTCCTTCCGGCAAAATATTTTCATATATTCTAACGCTGTCAATTTTTTCTTTCCCAATTTCATTTACAGAAAAAGTAAATAAGGAGCCATCACTTCTTAATACTGTAACCAAGCTATTATTTAAAATGGTCACATCTTCATAGTCGCCTTTTTTACCAAATTTTGAATGGCTTAATTGATCGCTTCCTGGTGTAACTGAAAACAATTTTCCTGCTTCATCTTCTATTGCATACAACACATCTTCTTTGCCTTTTATAAATGCAATGCCCGAAATTTCCTTTAACGCACTCTTCATTATAAATTTTTCGGGCTTGTTAATATCATAACCTGCGGGACTTTTATAGAGCTGTTTATTTTTGCAACTAATAAAAATTAAAAACAGTAAAAGTAAAACCGGGGAAGTGATTTTTAAATGAGGCATAGTTGATTATTTAGAATTGATAAACAAGTTAAAAAAAGAGTAAATTTTTAAATCTGTCATTTTTATTTTTAAGCAGATAACTCAAAAACATATTTACTCGTTTGTAAATTATTCTATGGAAATAATTAATAATTCAAGCTGTCGTAAATTACTTTTTGCGACCTTATTATTGGCTCATCAGTTTTAACTACTGCACGTATATTCTGCATTTGTTCGTTTATAGTAACAGCCTTCACATTGTCTGATAACTGAAGATCCAGCATTTGTAAAAGTTCTTTTTTTATTTTTTCATCATAAACAGGGAAACAAACTTCTATCCGGAAATACAAGTTTTTATTCATCCAGTCTGCCGAACCCATAAATACCAGAGGGGAGCCATTGTTGCCAAAAACAAATAAGCGGCCATGTTCCAAATACCTGTCCACAATCCTGGTAACTTTTATATTTTCACTTAAGTTCACCACACCCGGTATAAGGCAACAAATGCCTCTAATAATCAGGTTAATTTTTACACCTGCGTTAGAGGCTTCGTATAATTTATTAATCATTACCTGCTCTTCCAGATTATTAATCTTGATAATAATACTAGCGTCCAGGCCTTGCTTTGCCAACTCCATTTCCTGTTCTATCAATTGTAAGAATTTTGCTTGTAGATTGAACTGTGCAACCAATAAATGATCGAAGTGCAACGTTTTATATTTTTTAGGAACTACACGAAAGCTAAAGAATAAAAATAGCATTTCCAGTTCTCTTACCATACCTGCGTTGGTAGTTAGCAATATATGATCTGTGTATAAACTTGCCGTGTTTTCATTAAAATTTCCGGTAGAAAATATACCATAATATTTTAGCCTGGCATTTTCCCGCCTTTTTACCAGGGCTATTTTTGCATGTACTTTTAGTCCGGGAATACTGTATATTATTTTAACGCCGGCCTCTTTCATTTTACTCGCCCACTTTAAGTTGTTCGCCTCATCAAACCGGGCTTTTAATTCTACAAATACGGTAACTTTTTTTCCGTTTTTTGCAGCGGTAATCAACGAATTTACAATCATAGAATCGCTGGCCACCCTGTAAACGGTAGCATAAATTTCTTCTACATTGCTGTCAATAGATGCCTCACTAAAAAAACGTATTACCGGCAGAAAATGTTGGTAGGGTGTATGAACAATGATATCTTTAAAAGCGATAGCAGTAAATATATCTTCGTTCGGTGGCAGGTCTTTATTGTCTCCCGGTTCCCAGGGTTTGTACAAAAACTGTTGCTTGTCCGGTAGCGGTAAGTTTAATAAATTTTTTAGGTTATGGTAATTGCCACCTGGTACTGAATTGGCATTGGTAAGATTTAGCTTATCAAAAACCGAATACAATATACGCATGGATATGCCAGGCTGGTGCAGAAAACGGGTTGCAAGCCCATTATCCCTTTTCTTTATTTGCTGCTCAATTTTATTAGCAATATCACCTTCATATTCGTCCTTAAGATCCAAAGCCGAATCTCTCGTTATTTTAAAAGAATAACTTGCCTTTATTGTGTAACCGGTAAAAACCTTATCCAGATTTGCTTTTATTATGTCATCCATAAAAACAATAAAACGTGTACCGGAGTTAGGGTCATTTGTAAAATAAAATCTTGGTAAAAAATCAGTGGGAATATTAACTATTGCCAGGTACTCTTCATTTACTGTACCTGCCAATACAACCAGTATCTGTAATTTATTATTTTCAATAAGCAATGCCGGATTTTTCTCATTTAAAAAAATGGGTTGTAAAAAACCTGCTATATGGTTTAAAAAATAATCTGTACAACCCTTTTGTAAAAAGTCCGGAATAGCGTCATTATAAAGAAGGTGAATTTTTTTCTCTTTTAAAGCGGGTATTAAATTTTTTTCCAGAATGCCACCTAGTTCCTTCATCTGCCCGGAAATAATCTTTTCAATATTTGCCAGGGTAGATGCGTAGTAGGTAGCGCCTGTTTTTTTTTCAAGTTTTTTTAGCGATAATAAAGCTGGTACCCTAACTCTGTAAAACTCATCAAGGTTAGATGAGTAGATAGATAAAAAATTTAGCCTTTCAAGCAGTGGGACGGTGTTATCATTTGCTTCCATTAAAACCCGATGATTAAATCCAAGCCAACTGGTATCTCTGTCGAAAAAAGCTATTTCCATTAGGAATATAAATTAAATTATCGTAAAAAAATTATTGCAACCGCATATGCAATTACTGCTGCAATAATGCCGTAAAGGAAAATAGTATATGATGTGCGTAATAGCTTGTATTTACGGCCTAATACCTTGCCCTGCCAGAAAATATCTTTTGTAAGAGTTCCGTATAAAAAATCCTTGTCTGCCATCATCGCTTTTATTCCATCATCATACTCCTTAAAATTCATTTTGTAAAAACTTCCAAAAAATAGCAGATTTACAGACTTATCAGCTACCTGCTCTTTTGTAAATACACCGCCGGTAACTTTTGGCCTTGTAGCCATAACAGAATAGATAATAGCGCCCACATTTACAGATAATAAGATCATTGTCGGTACAATCAATTTTGGATGTTCATCAAGATTTTTAATAATTAAACCTATTACAACGGATATAATAATTGAATTTACCGATATCATTATATGTGCCTTATTATCTGCCATTACACTTATGCGTATGTTATTGGAAGATGATAGCCGGAACATTGTTTCTACGCCTTTTACAGGACTGTTTCTCGTTTTTATTTTTGGTACTTTGGCAACAACTGGCCTATCAGCATTGGACAGCTGGTTGTTCTTTTCAATCACAGCTAAACCTTCTGCTGATTTAGCTTTACTTAATTTTGCCTGCTGCCTGTTTTTTAAACTAGTTAAGTTTTCGGCTTTTGTTTTATCTAAGAGTAATTGACAATATTCTGTATGATAATGATGGCTTGCAAGTAAACTGATGGATGATTCCCTCCAGGCAGCGCCATCAATTTTATTGTTATTAATGGCCTCCATTTCCTTTTTCAACAATTTGTTTTTTTTCCTGAAAGTGCTGGTGCCCAAATTATATAAATCGGCATCACAAATAATTTTTTCAGTTAAAGTTTCAGGCATTTGAGGCATTGAAGTTGCCAGGATACACTTTTTAATTTCGGCAATATCTTCTTCATTTATACCAATGCTGGTTAAAAATGTTTGCGCCAGTGCTACACTTTTTAGCTCATGTGTTTCATCGCTTTTTATTAAATACCCTGTATCGTGAAAGCAGGCTGCTGCAGAAACAATAAAGAATGAGCGATCATCCAACTGAAAATGATCTGCAATTCTTTTTGTGTTATCCAAAACTTCTGCGGTATGGGATTGGTTGTGATAAAGCAAGGTTGGGTCGGTATGTTCACTATAATATAGATTTACATAGTCTTCTGTCTTATTTAATAATTCCTGATAGTTCATTGTTGTTTTTATCGTGGTTTCGTTATTTGTTGACACGCCCAAAATACATCTGTCTGTTTACTTTATAAAAATTGTTTTGCCTTTTTCATGAAAACGTAATTATATAGATAATAGAAACGGTTACAATTAAAATAGTATAATCAATCATAAACAGCGTTTAAATTGTAGTATATCTATATGCTTTGTACTTATAAACACAGAATCGGCTTTTTAACTTATTTTGTTTTCGTAGTTAGCTGAATAAATAATGGTGTTATTCGGTGTTGTGATGTAAAATTTTAGGTATCCAAATCTACACAAATGTTAGCTAATGAAAAAGTTCATATTTTTTTAAAATTTAAATGTATATTAGATAGTTGTTATTTTGACTTTGTAAAAAAACATGATAGAACAGTATTTTAGAAAATAATATCCTTCATACAGTACTGATATTGAATTTTATTTCCAGCCCTTGAAAATATTTCAAAACCATTTTTTAAATCAGTAGCCCTGTTTTAACCAGCAAGGCAAAAGGAGATATTGAAGCCTGGTTTTTCAATTGTAAAAAATAACCCAGTTATAATAATTGAACTTTTAAATACAATAATTCATGAAAAAGTTGCTGATATTAAAATCTGTAGTTCTGCTATTTTTTATTTTTTCTATTTTCACCTGTCTTGCGCAACCCAAGGTTACTGATGCTACCAAGGAAGGATTATTTGATAATGACGAAGTAATGGAAATTACCCTTACCGGTAACATTAAGCAATTATTAAACGACCGGACTGATAACACTCCTTATCGTCCCCAAAATTTGTTGTATAAAAATTCTGATGGCACTGAAGTCTCGTTAAAAGTAGAAGCAAAAACAAGGGGTCATTTTAGAAAAATGAGCGAAAATTGCATCTATCCTCCTTTATTAATACATTTTATTAACGACATACAACTACAGTCATCTGTTTTTAAAGATCAGGATAAACTTAAAATGGTTATGCCTTGTGTTTCGGATGCCTATGTAATAAAGGAATACCTGCTTTACAAAATATATAATTTACTTACGCCAAAAAGCTTTAAAGCAAAACTGTTAAAGATTAGTCTTGTCGATGACAAATCCAATAAAAATTTTGGACCCTTTTATACTATTTTGCTGGAAGATGAAAATCAAATGGCCAAACGAAACAACCTGGTTATTGTAAAAAGTAAGTTGTATCCACAAGATACTGATACAACAACATTTTTAACAATGTCAGTATTTGAGTATATGATTGCCAATACAGATTGGTCCGTACAATACCTGCAAAATGTTAAACTACTGTCTACCGAATCGATGGGTGTGCCGGAGGTAGTACCATACGATTTTGATCATTCGGGGATGGTAAATGCGCCCTATGCAAAACCGGCCGAGGCGCTCCTGATGAGTTCTGTTAAGGAACGGCGCTACCGGGGATACTGTGTTACGGATTTAAAAATTTTTGAAAGTACCATCGCATCTTTTAACCGGTTAAAAGAAGATATTTATAAACTATATTCCGGTTGTACACTTTTAGATGCAAAATATATTAAATCAACACTTCAATACCTGGATGAATTTTATGCAACCATTAATGATTCAAAAGCATGGCAAAAGGATTTTGCTTATCCATGTAAAAAAAACGGTACCGGTAATGTTGTAATAAAAGGCTTGAGCAAGGATTAATTTTAAGAATTATAAAAGTAAATGTTTAAACCAGGGTTATAGAGTTTGTAAGTTAATAATATCCACGTAGTTTTAATACTAACTAACACAACGTATTTATATGTCTCTTTCGGCAACTCCTCTTATAATTGGTATTGTACTTTCTCAACGACTCCGCAAATTTGCAATAAGCAATAATAAACCGGAATGGTTAAAGCCACTTATTTATACAATGTCGTTTTCCATTGCACTCTTTACAATAGGGGCAGTTTTTTCAGTTGAATACATTACAAAATGGATCTGGCATGTATTCCTGTTGTCCTTTGTAATCATTGCACTAAGGCAGAAGGACCTTCGGGTGTTGCGCATGTTTATATTAGCATTTGTACCTTATTTAGTAGCGGCTCTTTTAAGCGATCTTATTCAATTAATAAGCAGTGACTATTTTAAAAAATGGGACTATTATATTGGTAGTGCAAAAACGCTTACGTTCATATGGATGGCTGCCATTCTGTTCAGCCATAACAGGCAAAGTAAAGCAGCCGAAAAAGAACGCATTAAAAGAGAACACGAAGATGAATTAAACAAAGTAATTGCTGTGCGAAAGGACGAGCTGGAAGGATTGGTGACAGAAAGAACAGCAGAATTGCTGGCGCAGAAAGAAGAATTAGAGCATATCCTTGCAGATTTGCGAAGCACACAATCCCAGCTTATCCAATCAGAAAAAATGGCTTCGCTTGGTGAGCTTACAGCAGGTATTGCACATGAAATTCAAAACCCGTTAAATTTCGTGAATAATTTTAGTGAATTAAATACTGAATTAATGGCCGAAATGAAACAGGAAATTGATAAGGGGAATTTTGAAGAAGTAAAGGCCATAGCAACAGATATTATCGACAATGAAAAAAAGATATTGCATCATGGCAAGCGGGCCGATGGTATTGTAAAAAGTATGCTGAATCACAGTCGTAGCAGCAGCGTAGAAAAAGAACCTACAGACATCAATGCATTGGCAGACGAATACCTGCGGCTAACCTACCATGGAATAAGGGCAAAAGACAAATCCTTTAATGCTACCATCAAAACTTATTTTGATGAATCCATTGGGAAAATTAATATCATTCCGCAGGATGTTGGCAGAGTAATATTGAATTTACTAACCAATGCTTTTTATGCCGTAAAAGAAAAAAAGAATAATCTTACATATCCTGCATCGGAAGGTGAGCCAGTAAAAGTGGGGATAGATAATTACGAGCCAACCGTCTCAATCAGTACAAGGGTTATTGGTACTGCACTTGCGAGCAAGTTGGGCGGAAACAGGGTAGAGATAAGGGTAAGTGATAATGGCAATGGAATCCCCCATCATGTATTGAAAAAAATTTTTCAACCATTTTTTACTACCAAACCATCAGGCCAGGGTACCGGCCTCGGCCTGTCTTTAAGTTACGATATCATTACCAAAGGACATGGCGGCGAATTGAAAGTAGAAACGAAAGAAGGAAAGGGAAGTACATTTATAATTAGATTACCAATTTAAAAGCATATTATAACAAATGAAAATTTTAGTAGTTGACGACGAAAAAGATGTACAATTCCTTTTTGAACAAAGGTTTCGGAAAGAAATAAAAAGTAATGAAATGGAAATACATTTTGCTTTTTCAGGCGAAGAAGCATTGGCTTTTATGAAAAAACATGAGCACGAAGCGGTGCTGATACTTTCCGATATAAATATGCCAGGCATGAGTGGGCTTGAATTATTGAAGCATATTAAAGAGAAATACGAAAAACCCCCACCGGTTGTAATGATGATAACAGCTTATGGTGATGATGAAAATTATGACTATGCAATGAAATTAGGCGCTGATGATTTTTTAACTAAACCTCTGGACTTTGTAGCATTAAAAGAAAAATTAAAAACCAGGTTAGCATGACAAAAATTTTGGTAGCGGATGATGAATCTGATCTCGAGATACTGATAAAGCAAAAATTCCGGCAAAAAATCAGGGATCAAAAGTATGAGTTCATTTTTGCCCTCAACGGAAAAGAAGCTTTGGAGAAAATCCAGCAACATCCCGATGTGGAAATGGTACTGAGTGATATCAATATGCCGGAGATGGATGGGTTAACTTTTCTTACAAAATTAAGTGAAAGCAGTCCCATGATTAAGACGGTGATGGTTTCTGCCTATGGTGACATGGACAATATTCGTACGGCCATGAACCGGGGTGCTTTTGATTTTGTTACCAAGCCGGTTAATTTTGAAGATCTGGAATTAACCATGGAAAAAACCATTCTGCATATTAAACAACTGAGGCAAACATTAAAGGCTATAAAAGAAAACAACATCCTTAAAATGTATGTGGATGAAAGTGTGCTCAACTTTATGGGAAGCAGGGAGTATGAAGCATCCATCATGGCCAATGAAACAATCGAGGCATCAGTTGCCTTCATAGACATTTGTAGTTTTACCTCTATCAGCGAAAAAGAAAAACCGGATACAGTTATACAACTGCTGAATAATTATTTTGATGTGATGGCCAAAGAGATCAATGAAAAAAATGGGTTAATAGACAAATTTATAGGCGACTGTGTAATGGCAGTTTTTAAAGGACCTTTTCATTTAGACAGGGCTATTGAAGCTTGTTTATCCATCCGCAGCAAAATTGCAGCATTGCCTGCAGCCAATCAGGACTTTTCACCACTTGTTTCTATTGGTATCAACAGCGGTGAAATGATTTCCGGTAATATTGGCTCTGTTACTTTACGAAGATTGGATTATACAGTAATTGGCGATAGCGTAAATACTGCACAACGTTTGCAAAGTGCTGCGCTCTGTAGCCAGATTTTAATTAATGAAGCCAGTTACGAAAAAGTAAAACAATCATTTCATTGCAATAAAATTGGTTCGTTTAAACTAAAAAATAAAACAGCGGAAGTGGTGATGTACGAAGTGTTGAATTAGTTTATTCCTGGTGATAAAAAGCTGTCAATTGATCCAAACTATTTTTAATGCCAGCTGCTGTTATTTTAGATACTCACTAACTTTTTGCTGAATTATTTTTTTTACAGATGCCCAGGTTTGTCCTTTTAAACTAATGGGCTCTTCACTTTCATCAGCATCTGTAAAATAGGTAAGTGCACCCGGTATAGAAATAAGTAGCTGCTGACTCGGGTATTTTTTTGAATGCGCTTCAATACATTGCACCAAAGTGTAATGTTGAAGTAGTTCAGCAATATCCCAGAAGTCTTTCTTTTTTCCTCTTCCTAAAATAGCATTTATTTTCATGGCAAATAAATCGAGGCTGCTGTATAACCTAAGATTATCCAATACTTCAGTGTCAGCTATTTGCGGATGTTTATAGTGAATGATATCAACCTTTATATTTTGAAGATAGCAAAAAATGGCCCATTGTGTCTTTGAGTTTTCATATCTAAACTCTTTTCCAAAAACTTCCATTAATTCAGAAAGAATCTGCTCTTTATTGAATTCTTTATTACTGAATAAATCAAGATCAACAGAAATTCTGTGACCATATTTTAAGGATAGGGCAGTACCGCCTACTAAACAAAAATCCTGTAATGACGGCAGCGCCATAAGTTTTTCTAATACGGAAAAAGTTCCGGGTTCAATTGTCTGAGTCTGTAGCATCGGAAAGCATTCAAAGGTTCATCAATAACGGCGCTTGCAAGATGTATCCTGCCAAGTGAAAGAAATTTTGCATTAAGTAATACTACCTTTATTTTTTCATCTCCATAAAATCGCCTGCATTGCCGGATGTCTTCCACATCGCCCCGGTCAAATACCCGTTCAATAATAAAAGACGCTTTGGTTTCGTAATTTAAATTTTCAAAATCAACATCCCAAAAAATGCGTTTATCAAATATTGGTTTTTTACCAGTTGTTTCCATGTTGATAAAGCTACAAAGGTTTTTGCTGAAAATAGATTTTTAAAAGAGAATCATTTAGTGGGCGTATGTCAAAATACTGCTCTTTGTTTTGGGAGTATATAATTGGCAAATCGCATTAAAGGCTTTCTCATATTGAGTTATAAAAGAAACAAAAACGGCTTAACGTCCTAACGGCAAAGCTACATAATGGCTTATTGCTGCTAAAATTTACATAGCATCCAATTTCTTTACCATAATAATTCCTAATTTACAGCTGTAAAAATTCAATATGAAATATTCTGAAAGATCAATACACGCTGTAAAAACTATCCTGCTATTTTGCTCCATTTTATTTAGCTGTTTGCCATTGCAACTTGCTGCACAAAAAATTTCAGCTGCAGAAATAAACCGGTTACAACAACAGTCAAAGAATGTAACCATCATTCGGGATAACTGGGGTATACCACATATTTATGGCAAAACAGATGCAGATGCTGTATTTGGGTTATTGTACGCACAATGCGAAGATGATTTTAAAAGAGTCGAGATGAATTACATTGAAAAATTGGGCCGCATGAGTGAGGTTACCGGCGAAGTTGATATATACAATGACTTATACGTTCGGCTAATCATTGATTCGGCCGATGCCATCAAGGATTATACAAATGCCCCGCAATGGCTAAAGCAAATTATGAACGCCTATGCAGATGGTATAAATTATTATCTCTACAAACATCCCGAAACAAAGCCTGCATTGCTGCATCATTTTGAACCCTGGTATCCGCTGCTGTGGACAGATGGCAGCATCGGCGCTATCAGTACCGGCGATATTAATGAAGCCGAGCTACAGCGTTTTTACACCGGTAAAGATGTACCACTCGCCATGCGAAAAAGAGATGAAGATTTCAGTAGTGGCTCTAATGGCTTTGCGGTAGGGCCATCTAAAACTGAATCTGGAAACGCTATTCTTTACATCAACCCACATGTTACCTTTTATTTTAGGCCAGAAGTACATGTAAATAGTGAAGAAGGTTTAAATGCATATGGTGCAGTTACCTGGGGACAGTTTTTCGTTTACCAGGGTTTTAACGAAAACTGTGGTTGGATGCACACAAGCAGTAGTGTAGATGTGAGTGATATGTATGAAGAGCAAATTATAAAAAAAGATAGCGGGCTTTTTTATAAGTATAATTATGCATTAAAAAAAGTTATACAAAAAACAATTCCGATAAGTTATAAAGAGGGTAACAGTTTTAAAGTAAAAAACCTGGATGCCTACTATACGCATCACGGTCCGATAATGACAAAAAGAAACGGCAAATATATTAGTGTAAAAAGTTTTAACAGGTCAATGACGTCATTGATACAAAGTTGGGAACGTACCAAGGCAAAAGGCTTTGATGACTATAAAAAGAATATGGAACTGTTGAGCAACACCAGCAACAATACTGTTTTTGCCGATAACAAAGGAAACATAGCTTACTGGCATGGCGACTATGTTCCTAAAAGAGATGAAACCTATAACTGGGCAAAACCCGTTGATGGAAGCATTATCAATACAGAATGGAAAGGACTTCACAGCCTTGATGAAATTGTACATGTGTACAATCCTCCAACCGGGTTTATACAAAACTGCAACTCCACACCCTTCACAGTATCTGGCGGCAGTAGTCCGCAGCGGCATAATTATTTCCCCTATATGGCACCCGATGGCGAAAACTTTCGTGGGGTAAATGCAGCAAGATTACTGGCAGGTAACAGCGCATTTACTGTAGATAAAATGATAGCGATAGGATACAACCGTCAACTGGCTGCCTTTGAAATTTTAACACCGGCACTCATCAATGCTTTTGAGAAAAACATTCATCCCGGCGACAGTTTATTTGCCCTGCTTGCAGAACCCATTGCTGAATTAAAAAAATGGGATTATTCCATGAATGAAAACGCTGTTGCAACCTTGCTTGCAATTGAATGGGCAGAACGTTTACCAGCTACTTTGCGTAAAGTTTATATCGAAGATGGAGAAAAAAGCCAGGTGGAATTCACAAAAGACTTTGCGGCAACTGCATCAGCAAACGATTTATTACAGCCACTTGTAACTGTAATAAAGGATTTAAAAGCAAAATACGGCACCTGGAAAATTACCTGGGGTACTGTAAACCGTTACCAGCGTATCAGCAGCGATATTAAACAGCAGTACAACGATAAGGAAGAAAGTTTCCCTATCGGCTTTGCTTCTGCGATATGGGGAGCATTACCTTCTTATGTAAGTAAATATTTTAACGGCAGCACAAAGCGGTACGGTGTAAGCGGTAATAGTTTTATTTGTGCTGTTGAGTTTGGAAAAAAAATAAAAGCAAAATCATTGCTGGCAGGTGGTAATAGCGGCAATATCAAATCAAAACATTTTAATGACCAGTTAACAATGTATTGTACAGGCCAGTTTAAAGATGTACTTTTTTATAAAGAAGATGTACTTAAATACAAAGAGAAAGAATACCATCCCGGAGAATAAAATTTTGTATTGATCAAACGCTTACTTCAATTTATAAAACACACAAAAATGAAACCTATCTTTTTACCATTACTTCTTTTGTCGCAACTGCTTTTTGCACAAAAAACAATTTCATCTGCAAATAAAAATGCAGTGCTGGCTTCTGTTGAAAAACACCAGCAGGAATTGATAAAACTAAGTGACCAGGTATGGGGTTTTGCAGAAACTGCCATGAAGGAAACCCAATCATCAAAAGTACTGGCAGACTATGCCGAGGCGCAAGGCTTTAAAGTTACCCGTGGCGTTGCAGATATTCCTACAGCTTTTATTGCAGAGTTTGGATCGGGCAAACCAATTATTGGAGTGCTGGGTGAGTTTGATGCCCTACCTGGGTTGTCTCAAAAAGCCCAGCCAACAAAGGAGGCGTTGGTGACTGGTGCACCCGGCCATGGCTGTGGTCATAACATGTTTGGTGCTGCCAGTTTGGGTGCAGCTTTATCAATTAAAGAATTGATTGCTGCCGGTAAATTAAAAGGCACCATTCGCTTTTATGGTACTCCGGCAGAAGAGGATTTAGCTGGTAAAGTTTACATGGCAAGGGCTGGCTTATTCAACGACCTGGATGTATGCCTGGACTGGCATCCCGATTCTGAAAACAAAGCCAACATGCAAAGTTCGCAGGCAGTAATTCACTATAATATTTCATTCAATGGTAAAAGTGCGCATGCAGCAGCAGATCCCTGGAATGGCAGAAGCGCTTTGGATGCAGCAGAATTATTTAACATTGGCATTAATTTTTTAAGAGAGCATGTTAAGCCGACGGTACGCATGCATTATGTATATAAAAAGGCAGGTGATGTACCAAATGTAATTCCTGCAGAAGCAAGTGTATTGCTTTGGATTAGAGATTCAAAAAGAAGCGGAGTAGCAGAGGTTGCAGAACGGATGAAAGACATTGCCAAAGGTGCGGCGCTGATGGCTGGCGTAAAATACAATGTTGAATTAACCAGCGGTTTGTATGAATTATTGGTTAATGAAACTGGTGCCAAAGTTTTGCAAAGCAATATGAATTTTGTAGGGCCTGTTACTTACACTAAAGATGAACTTGCTTTTGGCGATACAATAATGAAACAATACGGACTGGAAGCAAAAGGAATTAATGGTAACATCAAGCCATTGGAATCAACTAAACCCGATCCTGCCGGTGGCTCAACAGATGTAGGAGATGTAAGTTATATAGTACCCGAAATTACACTGCTCGCCACAACTGCTCCTTACCAGGCACCCTGGCATTCATGGGTGGTAGTTGCCTGCGGCGGTATGTCTATCGGTCATAAAGCAGTCGTTTTTGCTTCAAAAACGCTGGGGAGTACCATGGTTGATTTATTCGAAAATGAAAAACTTCGGCAGGATATAAAAGAAGAATTTTTAAAACGAAAAGGAAAGGAAGTATGGCAGGCAATGCTGCCTGATGGACCTCCGCCAGCACAATAGGGTTAAGCATATCTTAAATTTTTTACTAAATATTTTTACCTGAAAAAAATATAATCAGGCAAAAAACATTTTTACAGTTTATTTCTTATACAATAAAAAAATAGTTATGGAAAGAAGAAAATTTTTAAAGACTGGTTCTGTTGCCGGTCTGGCTGTAACAGCCCTTTCATTTGTTTCCTGCAACAATCCTCCAGTTGTAAAAAATGAAAAAGAAGCAAAACCTGCCGCTACAGCCGGCGATGTTTTTGTATTAAACGAAGTCACTATTGACGAATTGCAGCAGAAGATGAAATCCGGTGAATACACTGCCCATTCCATAACACAACTATACCTCGATCGTATTAATCAAATTGACAAAGGCGGACCAAGATTAAATTCGGTGATTGAATTAAATCCCGATGCAATGGCAATTGCGGATGCCATGGATGTTGAAAGAAAAAATGGAAAAATCAGGGGACCCTTGCATGGTATTCCTGTTTTAATTAAGGATAATATTGATACCGGCGATAAAATGCAAACCACTGCAGGTGCACTTGCACTGGAAGGTAACATCGCAAAAAAAGATGCCTTCATCATATCGAAATTAAGAGAAGCCGGTGCAGTGTTGCTGGGCAAAACTAACCTAAGCGAATGGGCCAATTTTCGCTCTACCAATTCCTGTTCTGGATGGAGCAGCCGCGGCGGACAAACAAAGAGCCCTTACATTATTGATCACAATCCATGCGGCTCAAGTGCTGGTTCCGGCGTTGCAGTTGCAGCCAATCTTTGTGCGGTTGCTATCGGTAGCGAAACAGATGGTTCCATCACTTGTCCTGCATCGGTAAATAACCTGGTGGGCATTAAACCAACAGTGGGTTTACTAAGCCGCTCTGGCATTATTCCAATTTCTGCAACGCAGGATACAGCCGGCCCTTTGGCAAGAACTGTAACAGACGCAGCAATTTTATTGGGAGCACTTACTGGCGTAGATGAGGCAGATGCAGTTACAAAAGAAAGTACCGGTAAAATACAGTCGGACTATACCAAATTTTTAACAGCCGATGGATTAAAGGGTAAAAATATTGGCATTGACAGAAAGACAAAAAGTACCAACCAGTTTATCAATAGATTATTGGAGGAGGCCATTGAACAAATGAAAAAGCTGGGAGCCAATATCATCGATATTGAATATGTTGATAAGATAAACGGGATAGGAAAATATGAAAATGAAATATTGCATTTCGAGTTTAAAGATGGTGTAAACAAATACCTCGCCGGTGCCAATCACAAAATGAAAACATTAAAAGATGTGATTGATTTTAACAAGGCCAATGAAGATAAAGCCATGCCTTATTTTAAACAGGAAACACTTGAATCTTCTGATAAGAAAACCGATTTAAAAACGGCAGTTTATGTAGAGGCGTTGGCCAAGGGACGTGATGCATCCCGGAAAATAATTGATGCAGTTATACAGCAACATAAACTGGATGCCATTGCAGGAATCACCATGGGCCCCGCCTGCAGCATTGATGTAATATACGGCGACAGGTGGGGAGATACTTCGTTAACGCAACCTGCAGCCATGTCGGGGTATCCGCATATTTCTTTGCCCTGTGGTATGGTTTATCGCCTGCCGGTAGGCCTTTCGTTTTTTGGAGCTGCCTATACCGAAGCACAATTAATCAGCATGGCATTTGCTTACGAGCAGGCCACTAAAAAAAGAATAGCCCCAACTTTTATTGCATCTTTTCTAGCGTAAAAAATTATCAGGTAAAAAAGATAATTGCCGTTTGAGGTTATTGAAGGGCAATACTATTTGGGAATGCATTTTAAATTCGATAGCTATTGAATTTAAAATACATTCCTATTTTAGTTGGCTATATTAGTTTTCCTGTATAGTAGAATTTGCTGTTTTTTACTTAATTCAATCTTATACAAACCTATTGACTATATTTATGTAGAACCACAAAATTTGAAAAAAAGTATCCTCTTCTTTTTCGCCATATGTGCAGGTTATTTTTCAATATCCCAAACGCTCATTCCAAGGTTTGAAAGTTTAGGTGTAAATGAAGGATTGCCGCACAGTTCCGTATACAGTATTCTTCAGGATAAAAAAGGTTTTATGTGGTTTGGAACTGCCAATGGATTATGCAGATTCGACGGAAGAGTGTTGAAAACGTTTAAATATTCTGCCAGCAGTGAACTTGATGTAGTGAACAATTTTGTTAAAGGCAAAATTTTGGAAGATAAAACAGGAAATATCTGGTATTGCAATGGAAGTGGTATTTACAAATGGGATGTTTTTAAGGAACTAGTAGTACGGGTAAGGGCTTTTGATAAAAAGGAATTCAATGCTACTGACTTTTCATCAATTTATTCAGATGATAAGGACTGTTTATGGATGTATAATATTATTCATGGAATTGTTGTTTTTAACACTACCAGCAACAAATTGATTCAATATCCATTAACATACAAAATTGATTTCTCTACCGTTTTTCCTAATTATGTTACTGTAGATAAAGCCGAAAATATCTGGTTGAGGATTGGTAATAAAAGATCGCCTTACCTTGTTTTTAATAAGCAATCAAAAAAATATTCAGTTCAGTTGGCCTTTAACCCACCGAATGCACTGTTTTTTGAAAATAAAAGAAGAATACTTGCCTACGATGACAGGTTGATTTTTGAAAATGAAGAGAACGGCAAAACATCTATAATTTTCAAACGTATAAAAAATAAGACAGTTTCATTTCATTCACTTGATGGTATCAACGACAACTTCGGAAGATTATGGCTGACAGCAAGAGGCAAAGGGTTATTTTGTTATGATGAACGCAAAAACCGCTTCGTTGAATTTCACCATGATAACGCTAAATTAAAATCGCTTCCTTTTGATTTAACCACCTGTTTGTTTATAGACCGCAATGAAAATTTATGGATAGGTACTGACGGAGCTGGTGTTGCGAAGCTGGATCTTAAACAGCCAAAATTTAATTTATTTCCTTTATCGGATGGTGATTTTCCTTTACTGAATGATTATTATACCAAGTGCTTTTTTGAAGATTCAATTGGGAGAATATGGTTTGGTTCGCATACAGGCGGTTTAAATATTTTTGATGCCAATTTACAGACATTAACAAATTATCATCATAAGATCGACGATAACAAAAGCCTTCCAGGTAATATTGTAGGTAACATTTTAAAAGACAAGGATGGTAATATGTGGATTGGCAGCAGTGGTGGTATTTCTTTATTCAATCAAGTAAAACAATCATTCGAAACTATTTCAATACAAGGGCTTCCTAAACTATATCCGTTAATAAATAATTTTGTTTTTAAAATGCTGCAATTAAAAGATGGCAGTTTTTTGGTGGCAACTTTCATGGGGATAATTAAAGTTATTAAAGAAAATAATGGAAAGTATAAAGGTTACTATTTTAGTAATTGCGAATCACTTACTTCTTTAACTACCGATGTTGCAGAAATGCCTGATAGAATGGTTTATGCAACTGTGCCAGGGCTAGGACTGTACCAGCTACAACCCGATGGAGAATGCTACAAACTGGTAAATATATTTTTAAACGGTACCGATCTGCGAAGTGTACAACGAGATGAAAAAGACACGAATTACTTATGGATAGGCAGTGGTAAAGGACTCATCCATTTTAATACAAGTTCAAAGGCCTATCGTAAATGGGATGAAAATGATGGGCTCGCAAATAGTTATGTTTATGGAGGACTGCAAGATACATTGGGTAATGTATGGGTAAGTACCAACAAGGGATTGAGCTTTTTTAACAGGAAGGAAAATAAATTTGATAATTATACTTTTCAGGATGGATTGCAGAGCAATGAGTTTAATACACAATCTTTTTATAAAAGCAGTAACGGTACTTTTTATTTTGGAGGTATAAAAGGCTTTAACTGGTTTAAGCCAGGTTATGTAAGCAAGGAGTTGATAAAGCCGCTTGCAGCCATTACCAGTATCGAAATCAGCGACTCAGTCTTTCAGAAAGATACTAACTATCTGTTTCATCAAACCATTACAGTTCCTTATGATAAAAATGATTTTAATTTTCAATTTGCAGCATTGGATTTTACCAGGCCCGAAGCAAATAATATCCGCTATATGTTGCAGGGATGGGATGCCGGCTGGATAGCTGAAGATAGCAGATCTGCCAGGTATGGCAATTTACCACCGGGCAGTTATACATTAAAACTTAAGGTAGCCAATGCCGATGGAATTTGGAGCAATGAAGAAAAAATCAATATTATAATTCAAGCACCTTTTTGGAAAACCAATTGGTTTATAGCAGCCATTACGTTGCTTTTATTGGGGGTAATTATTTATATTACTTTTAGTATCTCTCAACAAAAAGCAAAAAGAAAACTGCGGCTATTGGAAAATCAAATTGCTGTAGATGCAGAGCGTAACCGGATAAGTGCTGATATGCATGATGAAATTGGCAGTAGCATTACGCATATCGCTTTGTTAAGTGAGTTAATTCAAGCACAACAAAAAGTTACACCAGATCTAAAAAAAGATATCAATATCATTGCGACTTCTGCCCGAAAACTGGTGCAGACAATGAGTGAAATTATCTGGGCCCTTAACCCACAAAATGATACACTGGAAAATTTACTGGCCTATATCCGGGAGCAGTCATACCAATATTTTGAATCGCTTGAAATGCAGTTTACAATTAATTTTCCGGATGAAGTGCCTGATATAAAACTGAGCAATGCGGAAAGAAGAAATTTGTATTTGGTTACCAGGGAAGCTTTAAATAATGCCATGAAACATGCTGAAGGTTCTGCCATTCAACTAACAATGGAGTGTACTAAAATTAATTGTAGTTTTTACGTTACCGATAATGGTAAAGGGATGAACCAGGCAAAAATAAAAGCCGGCAGCAATGGCCTTTTAAATATGAAAAAACGAATGCAGGATATTGGTGGTACCATTGAGTGGATACCCTTAAAAAAAGGTACGGAGGTAAAATATTGCTTTACCTTTTAAAGCGTACTACTACTTTTTTCACACTTGCAAAAAAACAGATATCGATTATCTTTAACCACTATGACTCCCATTATTATTATAGAAGATGATGAAAAAATAAGGAATTACTTAGCTGCATTAATAGCCGGTTCCGGCGAGTTTGATCTGCAGGCAAGTTTTGCATCTGCAGAAGAAGCAATGCAATATTTTGAAAACGGAATGGGAGATTTGATTGAATTGGTATTAACCGATATTCAGCTGCCCGGTAAATCCGGTATTGAATTTATTGCCTGGCTAAAACCACTTCGTACAGATATTCAATTGATGGTATTGAGTGCTTATGATGATGCCGATAAAGTTTTTAAAGCCTTGAAAGCTGGAGCCACAGGCTATATTTTAAAAAATACGGAAGCTGCCAAATTAATAGATGCACTCCGTGATTTGCGAAAAGGTGGTAGCCCCATGAGCAATGAAATAGCACGTAAAGTGGTGACTGCTTTTCAGCAGGAGATTGTTTACAAAGATGCCAAAGAAGATTTATCCGACAGGGAAAGGGAAGTGTTGCATTGGCTCTCCAAAGGGTTTAGTTATAAAGAGATTGCGGATAAATTATTTATTTCTGTAGAAACGGTTCGTACCCACATCCGCAATATTTATGAGAAACTGCACGTGGCCAATAAAATGGAAGCCCTGCGGAAAGCGGGCCTTCGCTAGTAGCCTACTACTTTTTTCACACTTTTTTTTATGATAGATAATGATACGTTTGTGAGCAAGCTTACAAACTACAAAATCATCTATCATGAAAAAATTAATCCTTGTTCTTTTATTGATTTCTTCCCTTAAAGGCTTTTCCCAAACGATTAGCAGTGCAGGCTGTTCAACTGCTGAATATAAATACACCGATACCGTAAATAATTATTCTATTTGTATACCCAAGGGTTATGTTTTGAAACGCCTGAATGGCGGAATTAGTTTTTCTGATGCCACTAACCCCGACCATGAAATCATCATTCAAAGTAGTTCAAATCCCAATAATACGCTGCTCACAGATTGGACAAACTCAATGGAAAAAGTGCTAAGTAAAGGGGCAGCAGTTCCTGTTTTTACACAATCCAACTTTTCCCCATTAACCAACACTGGAATCCGTAAAAAGGGACTACAGCTTAAAGCTACCTACAGTGATGGGGGAGAAAGCAATGTGATCTATGTACCGGTAAGTAATGATAACAGTAAAGTTTTAGTCATCCTTTTTGTTCAATATCCCAAATCTGATTCCATTGCCGATGTCATCTTTAGCGGTAGAGCTCAATCAATGATTTATAGTTTTAAGTTGATTAATAAAGAAGCTACAACAGAATCTGCCGACTTTTTTAAACAATTGAATTTACTCATTGGCAAGGGCGATAAAGAACATTTATCCACGCTCAAATCAAAACTTGTAAAGACCGAGCCCAACGGTGCAAAAATATATTCCTGTTCGGTAGAGTTACAGGGGTTTCAAACGAGTATCAGAGAAACTACAGCTCAAACCAGCCTGGATGCAATGGCTATGAGCACGCCCTACCTGAACACGCAGATTGCATTACTGCTTGATAATACGGGGCGCAATAAGAACGGCCTGGTAAACTATACTGCAACCGATTATAAGGCGGCAAACAAAGCAACCTGTGCAACTTTCGATTCAGTAACGGAATTATCGAAAGAAGGCTCTGCCTTAAAAATCCGTGTCTTTAAATTTCCGGGCGGCATGGGGTACATTTTAACTTTATTATAGAAATAATGTGGATGCATTCAGACAGGTGATTTTATTCGTAACTATAAAAGACAAGGCCTAAAAAATTTATAAGTTAATAGCGGCTTTATCATTCAGTCTGCCATCGTCAATCCTGTGTCAACATCTTATTATTTTATTCCGCCTATATTAATACATTCAAAAATTGCAACCATGAATTTGTTAAAACAACAACGACAATACATTTTAATAGTGCTTGCTGTTTTGATGCCTGGTATTTATTCCTTTGCCCAAACTGGTAATCTTTTTAATTCTTCAGGCAACCTGAAATCACCAAAAGAGTTGTATCATTTTGGTCAATATCAATATAAAGGCCCGGTACAAAGTTTTACAAAACAAAAAGAATCATCACAGTCATTAGGTTCAGGAGGCCCCGTTATCCATTACCCAAAAAGCCAGGTATTTAAAGGGGAGAATGGAAAAATTGGGTATGCAGATTGGGAGGAGAAAATTTTAATTCCTGCAATCTATGATGAGATGGGAGAATATTCCGAATTAAAGGAGGGTAGCAACCAGGTATGGGTTAAGTTGAACGGAAAATATGGTATAATAGAATACTACCAGCGTACCCCGGTTGTACCCATCAAGTATGATGAAATGAAAAAGATCAGCATACTGTATGTTTGGGTAAAACTAAACGGAAAGGTGGGGGTATTATCATTGAGAGGCGGCAAAACTTCTACTTCACGAATTTCTGTACCAATTAAATATGATGATATGTGGCTGTTGGGAAAAAGCCACGGGCTTTGGGTACGGATGGGTGAAAAATATGGTGTTATAAGCGTGTTTGGCGATAAAACATTAGATATTGAATACCAGGATTTGATTGATTATTCAATGATGTTAATTCAGGTAAAGAAAGATAATAAGTGGGGGCTCATGAATAACAGGGGCGAAACCGTACTTCCTATTGCTTACGATAAAATTATGCCGGATCAGTATAATGTATCCTGGATATTACAAGGAGGTAAATGGGGGCTGATTAGTAACGATGGAAAAATATTAATTACCCCGCAATATGACAAATTGTATATGCAGGATAAGCGACAAATCTGGATAAATAATATGGCCATTGTATCCAAACAAGGGAAATTATTTTACATCAATACATACGGTAAAGAAAACATAGATGAAGCCGTTTCCCTTTCTCCAAATACAATTGAAATAACAGTGAGTGCTGATGAAGTCGCTAGTGTTAAAAATGGAAACTCAATCAATGAAGAGAAAAGTAATAGCAACTATGATCCAATTCAAACATTTAATCAATCCCGGATTAAGGAATTTGAACCAAAAGATGAGATAGAATTTAGTAAAAGGGCTGGAAACAAGATGGATAAAAAAGATTATAGTGGCGCTATCAGCGATTATAACAGGGCCATCGGAATAAACCCGAATTATGAAATGCTTTTCTATAATCGTGGAACTGCAAAAGTTTATCTTGATCAAAATAGGGACGCTATTGAAGATTTCAATAAGGCAATAAAAATGAATCCGGAATATAAGGCTGCCTATATTAACAGGGCATTGGCAAAGGCTACCATAGAAGACTACACCGGGGCAATCGCTGACTTCACCAAAGTAGTAGAGCTAGATCCAACCTACGTTTCCGGCTATTATGAAATTGGGAATTTGAAAAGAAAAACAGAAGACTTTGCTGGCGCAATTGAGGCCTATGACAAAGTTGTTATCCTGGTAACAGATGATGCAAACACTTATTTTTTTCGGGGACTGGCAAAATGCAAAACACAGGATTATAAAGGAGGAATAATTGATTTTGCAAAGGCTATTGAACTTAACCCTCAATTTGGCGATGCTTTTTACAATCGGGGACTGGCAAATTTTATGAATTATGATGAAACAGCTGCCTGTGAAGATCTGAGGAGGGCGGCTGCATTGGATTATGCCGGGGCTTCCGATGCTGTGAAAAAATTTTGTAAATAAGCAATAGTACAAATCATATTTATACGGGATATTTTTCCAACACACTTTTTATTAGCAATACCACTTTTTTATTTTCTCTCTACTACTTTTTTCACACTTTTTTTTACATCTGTTTAGTATTTCTTTAAACCTAAATTTAAACTGTATGCACAAGAAAAAAATAAGCACATTCATGTTGATGATGGTGATTGCTACATCCATTTTTGCCCAGGCAAATTTCCCCGTAACCTGGGATACTAAATTTGAAAATGATGCCGACTACTGGAAGTACACATCTGCAGATGGGAAATTTGTTGTTGGCACTACCAAAAAAGATGTAAGTGTTTTAAGGGGATCAGATGGTAAGCCTTTGTGGACAAAATCTTTTATGGATTTGGCAGGTGTAAAAGAGGCAAAATCGCAACAGATTATTGAAGAAACAGAAACCATGCTATTCATCAGCAAGCAAAAAGGCAATGACGAACTTTTTTGTGTAGACCTAAATACCGGTAATAAATTATGGAGCAACGACCATTTTAACGACATTGATTTAAATAACCTCATTTTTATCCATGAGGCAAAAAGCTATGTTGTATTACAAAAAAATGGGCTCACACTTATTGATGAAAAAACGGGCCAGGAAAAAGGAACTGTAGATGGCATTAAAGGCGTAATTGGCCGCTATGCTTATCTTAAAAAAACAAACCAGTTATTGGTATTTGCTTACCAGGTAAATTCTTTAAAGGCC
>JBBQEA010000055.1:0-24306 GCA_038320245.1 Chitinophagales bacterium
CGTACTTAATTTTTGGTATTACCTGCTGACTGCAGGCGGTGGCGGCACCAATGATAATGGTTTTGTTTACAATGTAAGTGGCATAGGAATGGCCAAAGCTCAAGCCATTGCATATAAAACCTTAACCACTTACCTGGTGCCTTCTTCTAATTATGCCAATACAAGAACCTACTCCATCAAATCTGCCGAAGACCTTTATGGAATTGGCAGTAACGAAGCAGTACAAACAAAAAATGCCTGGGATGCTGTTGGCGTTGGTGGTGGTCTTTCTGCTGCCGGCCGTTTTGCGAATACAGACCCTGCAACTGCTGCAAGGAAACAATTGGTTAGCATAGGCATTAGCGATAACAACGTTTATCCAAACCCTGCTAAAGAACAGACAACGATTCGGTTTACTGATGCTGCTGGTGGCAGAAAATCTATCGAGTTGATTGACTTAAATGGCCGTAGCGTTTTAAACAACATTTACATGGCTACAAAAGGATCAAATAGCTATCAACTAAACCTGCCTGCAAAATTAGCTCCGGGTAATTATATGATAAAAGTAAATGGCGTTACTATTAGTACAATTGTAAAGCAATAGAATTTTAAATGCTCTGAATGTAAAAAGCCTCCTGTTAAATGGAGGCTTTTTACATTCAAATACTCAAAGGATTTGTGTAATTTTTTCGATCAATTCAATTTTTTATTTCTTACCGTAATATTGAAAGCTTCCCTATAGTATAAGTATGTACCAGAAATATTAAACTCATGCGGAACACTTACTTTACCTGCAGACTTACCTGAAAACGTCAGCAAATTGCATTTCAGTGAACGGTGATATTTCACGAATAGATGATAATCTAACCTACCATCAGTAATTTACTGTAACTCCATTTGCCTATAGATTCCAAAAGGGAATCGGCAGTACCTTAGTACTGGTATTTGGGGACAGAAAATCAAGGTCGTATAAGGTTTGCCTCTTACGTTATTTCAATTCTATTGCAGTTAAACTTTTTTCTTTTAGTAACTCCATTTCTTTCAGTAGCATGTCAATTTGTTTATGCTGGGCTTCGATAGCTGACTGTGGAGTTATAAATAGTTTGCTTATTAACTGTGTGGCAGAAATATTTAATGTAGTAAGCTCTTTATAATTTACGGCTTTGAAGTTATCAACTTCTTCGCCAGATACAAATATTTTATCGGGCTTTTAATCGGTTGCCTTTACCAAAACTTGGTTTTGTGACGGAACAGAAATTACTATAAACTGTTCGATGATTATTTGCTTTTGCTGTATCGCATTAAGTAGCGGCACTACAATATCATCATTACCAAATTCCGAAATTTAGCTGTCCGAATTATTCCCTATAAATAAATTGTTCATTTTTTTACTAATGCGTTACCGTCAGTTTAAATCCTGCCAACACATTTACAGTTGCTCCTGCAATTACTTTAATACTTCTACAGGTGGCATTGTTGGCACTAATGGTGGGTGTACCGCTATTGACAATCACATCTGTATTGGCATCAGGCACTTTACCACAACTCCAGTTACCTGCTGTTTCCCATAGATTGTTTACAGCCCCTGTCCATGTATTGGCAACCTGCAGGTAAACGCTACTGCTGAGATTTGTGCCGTCAACCAAACAGAAATATCGGTAACCGTTAAAATCAGAGGGTATATTGGTTAAATTTAGCGTAGCAGTTGTGACGCCACTGTAATTTGCATCATTTGAAAGCGTAATAAAAGCAGTGCCGGTATTTGCTAACCATTGGTAAGTGGCGCCGCTAATATTTGAAGTGATGGTAGCGGTTCCTGCTGAACACAAAACGGCTGTCATCATTTTCCGAATAAAGAAATTGCCTGTGCCTGTAGCAATAAATCTTAAATAATAACCGCCATCAACCGAGTCCCAATTTTTTTGTGGTATTAGTTCTTCACCGGCAACAGGAGTATAGCTTGCAGGGGCTGCTGCCGAAGTAGATGGCTGCCTTATTACTGCAAGATCACCTGGGTTTGTAATGATGACCTCTGCAGCTTTTAATGCATTGAATTCAGCTTTGGTGAAATAGAGTTTCATATCAATCTGTTTTCCCGTAGCATCATTTTCAGGCAATATTGCATAATTCCTGTCGAGGTAGGCATCGCCGTTGTATTTACGTAAAGCTGCTGTGTTTTGAAATATACTACTTTGCACCCTGCCCAGGTTAATATTATCCAATATATCCATTATGGGAGAAGTGCCGGGATTGCTCCCCGCAGAACTATATGCATCAAGGGTGCTGTAATGCCTACTGGTACCAAATAGTACAGTTGGGTTAGCATAAGTTGCGCCGTAAAAATTGATCACAGGTTTTACCTTCTTAACCGGAGGTAGGTAATTGAGTACATTCAGTTTATCCACGTGCCTCATATAAATATCATCGCTTGTATTAGTGCCGGGAATGTACCTGGAATCCTGCCAGCAAACCATACCACTACTCCCGGTAATGTCAAGTGCGGCAAAGGTTTGCTCGTGCCTGTAAGGGCTTCCGTTATAATAACCCGTACCGATTGGCTTACCCATGGCACCCCATGCCAGTTGTACACCGCTTTCAATAGGACTGACCCTCATATAACGGTAATATTCCCGGATGGAGAAAAATCCCTGTCCATTTTTGGCAACCGTTAAAAGTGGTAAATCGAGTGAAATACCACCTGTCAGGCCAGTGCTGTTTTCCATACCAATAGCCACACCTGTCTTTTCTGGAATTCCTCCGGCATTAGTTTGATATTTTATAGCAAAGGAATCATTTGTTTGCCTACTTATCGAAAGGTGCTGCAGGCGTACCATCCGGTCTCCCACCGTACTCATTAGGGCAGCAGCATAAATATTACTACCGCCGCCGGCTAAAGAAAAATCAGGATAATAGTTAGAAAATCCCAGCAAGGTATCCCTGAAAAAATTCAATTTGTTTAGCGGGGGTGCTATCGGATTAAAGCCAATTTCGGGATTACTAAAAGTTGCACGTTGGTACGGGATACTGTCAAACTTTTCGGATTTGTAAGCATACCCTTGCACAGCGAAATCTGATACTACATTATTGGTATAGGATCTCCGTGTTACTGCAATTAAGTCTACATTAATATTACCGGCAGTAGTTAGGGTAACGCCCTTAGGGAAATTGTAATCATATGCACCCTCGTCTATCAATTGATAGCCATTTGATAAAAGGCGATAGTTGGTATAGGTATACAGCGGACCGCTTCCGCCACCACAAGCAACTCTTTGATAGTCTGTAACAATTTTATATAACAAGTACACTTCTCCTTTTTGATAGGTTGTTATAATAGGGCATGCTGTTCCGGAGGTATTGCGGGTGTAAGTAGTAGTTCTGGAATCTTTCTTTGCCCTCCATACTTTATTATAGGCCAGCATTTTACCCTGTGCACCCGTATTACCATTCTGGTAAACAATTACATTGCAATTGCCATCACCATCGTACCATATATTAAAATCGAAAATGCTAGTACCAGGATATACGATATCCGTTTTAATTCCACAGGAAGCTACTGCACTTGTTTGCAGCGCATTTTCATTTACCCGTCCGCCACCATAAAATTTAAGGGTACCATTTTCGTCCCTGTAATTGTACACATAGAGATAATCATTGCCGGAGGGATATTTATAGGCCAAATAGAAACCCTTGTTTCCATCTGCTATTAGTTGCGAAGACATATTCCAGTTAGCAGCACTGGAACGGGCAATAACATTACCAATACCGGGAAAAACCAAGGTTCCATTACTGCGTACATGTTGCACTGCTGCCCGTTCCCAAACATAATTGGATACACTATCATCTGAATAACAAATATAAAAACCGCCTGCGCTATCAGTAGCGGCAATGGAACGGCTGCGGTAATCCTGGTTGGATGAAAAAGTATAGTGCTGATCATTGGGGCCATTGGCTACGGGTATACCATCTGCTGCCCAAAGGCGGTTACCCGCTTTGTCATACTTTTGAGCATAAATATCAATTTTGTTGGTTGCCATATTGCGTTCATCCTGCCAAATTACAAAAAAGCCATTGTCTGGATAGCTGGTAAGAACAATCGCATTTCGTTGCACCAACACGGCGGTACTTACAGGCATATGCAGGCTATCTTCAAAATAATTGCTGGTATTACTCCATTGCGCAGCGGCAATGGAAACGGTGGCTGATAAAACAACGGTTAGTATCTTTTTCATTGTTTTATTTTTTGAGAGATGATAAGATTTCCGCTTTCGTAGATCTGTTTTTCAGGGGCCTGGCCGCTGCTGTTTTCGCTATTTATCTCAGCAGCATTACTGTTAAAAGCATATCCATTATACTTGCTGCCCCCAAACAAACCAAAACAATCTGAACAATTAAGAATACAGGCAGACTGGTCGATAAAATTTCTGATGGCATTGCCGGGCAATGTACCAAAACCATTATTATAATTAATAAAATTACCCCCAACTCCGGCAGTACAGTAACTCATAATAGTGCCGCCATTGTAGGGCGGAGGGGGGCCTTTTGGACAGGGAGGGGTTGATTTGTTAATAGCTTCTGTTGGTGCACAACTATCTATAGCTCCATAGGTATCCGGGTTACTGGTAAGTTTCCAGCCACACCACTGGGTATGCCGTGAACCAAGCAAATGTCCAATTTCATGCATTACCAGGTAAACCTGCGCACCAGTGGTATTGGGCCCTGTAGGGAAATTCTGTGTGCTAAACCCTACATAATTTAATTCAGCATAGCAACAGGCAGAAACGCTGTCGGTACCTGCATGGCTGTAAACAGGACAAGTATTGGCAGTAATAGCTTTTACCTTTCCAATACCGTCTGCAATACCCGAGCGTATGCGCTGTGATGCGCTGTAATCAAGCCCTACGCAAATATTTCCCCAAAAATTATCCTGCCATTGAGCAGCAAGATCGTACAAAGCATTTTCACGTTTATCGCCGCGATAGGGATCAGGTGTTGTCCAAACATTAATGGTAGTAATTTGTAAATTGATCGATTCATTGTAATACCCTGCTGTAACATAATTAAACAATTCGTACACATAATTAATGGTTTGTTGCTTACTGCTGCCACGCCAATAAAACAAACTATCAAAACAGTCAACAAATACGCTTACACATTTATCCTGTACAGCAGTTGGCGTAGCTGGTGCAGTACCGTTTAGCTGAATTCCATTGTCGGTTTGTGATGTGCCATTATTTTTTGTACCGCAACTGGTAAATGGCACATCCGGAAACTTTACTTTGGCACTGTTGTAGAGTCTGTAAACAGATTTACGTTCTTCATCGGCCTTAGTTACCTGAAGCACTAAACCGGCCGAGGCAGCAGTAAGTGACAAGTAATCTTCGTTTACAGTAAGGGTTACATTATTGATGGCTGCTTCTCCTGCTACAACACCTCTGTAAGTAACGGGTATTTTTACATTTTCAATAATGTCAGTTCCATTTTCAGTAAACTTTATATTTCCAAGACTAACCTTTACCAGTTCGCAAACAATGCTTTTACTGCTCGTTAAGGGAATGGAGAGTTGAATTGCTGCCGGTCTTTGTTGCATCAATTGTTCAAGAATTGCAGTATTTAATTGGAGTTCCTGATAAATACCAGACCCAGGCAGTGTTTTATTTGCAACAAAATTAAAAGCAGGTATGGTTGCAAATGGCAACTTTAATGCCTTTTTTGCCAGCACCATTTTTTTCACCGGCCAGTCCTGTGCAAAACAATGAGCAGCTGTGGATAATAATACAAGGATAAGCAGTTTTTTCATACAAGTTTTGTTTAGGTAGTATAGATACAAAAAATAATGCTTTTTAACAACGATAGTTTTTAACTGGCGGTACAAATCCAGTAAAAGGCTTTATAAGGGAGGTTATTTAAATTGAATTAACCCGTTTAAAAACAGGTATAACTAAAATTAGTTTTTAAAATCTCAGCCACCGTAATATCATAAAACACTTTATGGGTTAGCATGTGTAAGGTTTAATACGTCATGATTTTTATTCTTTAGTATAAACAGAAGACAGCAGCTGTAATAAATAAATACATCCAAATAAGAGTACGGCTACTAAAATCCACAAGCATCATCTGGTAAACCTATTAATAAATAACCTTACTGTTGGTAAATAAAATTCCACAAATTAGCTATTGCATTTAGCAAAAATGATTTTTACATTTACATGCTACTTCTAAAATTCCAATTCTCCTTTCTAATTCCATCACATTTAAAAAGTCTTATTTTTTAACCTAAATACAATTAGTATGAAACGTGTAAATCAATTAAAGTTCATTATTTTTTTTGTTGTAGCTATCGCTGCAACCACATCCTGCCGTAAGGAGATACAGCAAACTCCTGAAGAAAATGACGGAACATCTGTAGCGGCGGAAGAAATTATATTACCTGCAGAGACTGGCACTTTAGCAGGCAGGGAAAATTATGCAGTAAAATTACCCTGTAATACTTATTATGGGCCTTGCGTGCAAATGGGCAAAGGGCATATTCGCTCCTGGATCAATATTGCAAAGTGCAATAATAAACCAGTAGCCATGGGTGTAGAGTTTTTCAGAGGGTCGATGGAAAACCTGCCAACAAATCCTATGAATTTTCCGGCCAATACATTCATTTTAAAGTTGCATCAAAAAGCAAAGGAGTCTACTCCATTTGATCACATCACAATAAACTGGGAACCAACAGGGCATGAGCCTGATGGCATTTACACGGTGCCACATTTTGACATTCATTTTTATAAAATATCCGTAGCTGCCCAAATGGCTATAACAGGTATTCCCGGAGCACCACCACCTGCAGGTTACCTTCCGGCATCGTATGTAATTCCAGGCGCTACAGTTCCACAGATGGGATCGCATTGGCTGGATCCTTCGTCACCTGAACTTCCACCAACTTTGGCTCCATTTACGCATACTTTTATTTATGGTTCCGACAATGGAAAAGTTATTTTTCTTGAACCAATGATTACAAGGGCCTTTTTTTTGGGTGGCACCACAGTAACAAAGGCGATTCCTCAGCCTATTCATTTTGCTCCTGTCAATACCAATTACCCCAAAAAATATAAGATTTGGAAAACCTGGGGTGACGGAAGAAATTATGTGGCATTAACTGATTTTGCCTGGAGATAAATTACTCTATTTTGTTTATTAAAGAAGGCTGACTTAAAACATCAGCCTTTTTTTGTGGGCTATATTACGCAAGGGATAAATTACTTCTTTCGATTTGTGTATCAGTTAATTTTTATTTTTCTATCAACGCAAAATGATTTACAACTACAAAATAACAAAATTGACATTGAAAATAAACCTTAGATATACATTCAAAAAATTGTTCTTCAATTTGAGACCAGCTAATTGTATACAAACCTAACTGAATCGGTAAACTATCATTCAATACAACCTTTCTTAAAATCATTCTTTGTATTACGGCCCGCAGGTATTAGTTTCGCTTTTCAAATATAAAAAATATGAAAAAATTATTCACCATTGCGGCCTTTGCAATTGGAAGTGGCGCATTTGCACAATCACTTACTACGCCTCAGCCAAGTACTATTCAAACTATTAAACAGAATTTTGGATTGTCCTCCATCGAGTTGTCTTATTCAAGACCAAATATGAAAGGTCGCAACGTAATGGGTAATCTGGTGCCATTTGGTAAAGTTTGGCGCACAGGTGCCAACGGTGCTACCACACTTACTTTTGCAGACGATGTAACCATTGGATCGAAAGTAGTAACTGCGGGAAAATATGGCCTTTTGACAATTCCGGGTAAAGACAGCTGGGTTGTAATTATCACCAAACAACTGGATGTAACTTCGCCATCAGCATACAAAGAAGAAAGTGATGTAGTTAGAGTTAACATTGCTCCACAAACCACAAAAGACAAGGTAGAGACTTTTACCATGCAATTTGGCAATGTAAAATCAAACACCTGTTCGCTGGATTTAATGTGGGAAAACACTTTGGTAAGCCTGCCTATCAGCACAGATGTTGATAGCAAGGTAATGAAGCAGATTGAAAACATTATGACTAAAGACAACCTGCCGTATTTTAATGCTGGCATGTATTATATGGACAATGGTAAAGATTTAAACCAGGCATTAACCTGGTTTAATAAAGCCGCAGATCAAAACCCAACAGCTTACTGGATTCAACACCAAAGGGCAAACTGTTTGGCAAAGCTGGGTAAAAAAACCGAAGCAATTGCAGCAGCAACTAAATCGCTGGAACTGGCTACAGAAGCTAAAAATCCTGATTACGTAAAATTGAATGAAGACTTACTGAAGTCTTTAAAATAGTATAATTTTTTTTTTCAGCCGGCTACCTGATTTCTTTATTGAAAACAGGTAGCTTTTTTTTTGCGTAAATATGTTGTAAAAGCGCAGGCCAGCGTTAAGCGTGAATGGGGAGGTGAATGGGCAATGGTGAATGAGGACGTGAATGGGCAATGGTGAATGGTGAATGGTGAATGAAGAGGTGAATGGTGAATGAGGATTATCTACTATCAACTATCAATTATCAACTAAAAATTATCAACTATCAATTATTAACTAAAAACTAACAACTATCAACTATCAATTAAAAATTACCAACTAACAACTATCAATTGTAAAAAGCAACCGATCCATATTTCACCATTCACCAGCTCATTTTATCTATATCAGCGGTCTAATACAATTGCTCATCAAAATCCTGAACAATTACAGGTATCTTTTTATTTACAAGAAACTTATTGCGCCATGCAGCCACAGCTGCCAGCAATGTCATTAAAATAAGCAGCGAAAAGCTTTTTGATAGATTGGTTTTTTCAGAAATAAAACCAATGAGCGAAGGCCCTGTTAAAAAGCCAACCAAGCCGCCGGTAGTAACCATCGCAAATCCTTCAACAGTGCTTACGCCGGGTATATTGGCAGAAGCGCTGAAAAGCACCGGCACAATACAGGAACAGCCAACACCCACCAACACATAACCAGCAATAGCAACAGGAATTACTGTTGCCACCACTACAAGTAAAAAGCCTGCGGCGGCAATAAGTACGCCTACAATAACAATTCTTTTGTTACCAATTTTTGTAATCAGCTGATCGCCGTTAAGCCGGCCAAGCGTCATCGCAATGGAGAAACCTGCATAACCAAAACTAAGAATTGATTTAGGTGCATGCAAAATCTCTTTCATGTAAATGGCGCTCCAGTCAGCAACACAACCCTCTGCCATAAATGTAACCATACAAATAAATGATATGCCCAAAATACTAAGTGACGGCAGCTTTATGCCGCTTCTGGAGTGAATAATATCTGTATTGGAAAGCAGGTAATGCCTGTTGGAAAGTATTACCGATGAAATGATTGCAGCAACCATCACTATCTGCCAGCCGGAAGGGATATGTACGGCAAATAAAAATCCTGCAAGGCCTGCACTTACAGCACCACCCAGGCTATACATGGCATGGCAGGTGCTCATAAACAGGCGACCGAATTTTTTCTCGAGCAAATTAACAGTAGCGTTGGAAGATACCCCGTTTAAAAAACTAAAAAAACCATACAGGTAAAGGCAGGTCCAAAACATTGGTCTGTTGAATGAATTAATCTGCAATATCATCAGCACACATAAAACAAGATAACCGCTCAACATCCACCTGCCAACGGGAATTTTGCTGAACACCCTTGTTGAAAGCAGCATACCCGTAATGGCACCCAATGGCGAGAGTAACAAAGATAAACCGAGGCTACCATCAGAAAAATGCAGCCTGTCTTTAATTCCTGGAATTGAAGCAACCCAGGTTCCAAACAATAAACTGGAGGTAGCAAATAAAAAGCCTACCGATAATACTGGTTTGTTGCTAAAAAATGAACGTATGTTTTTGAGCATGAGATTTTTCAAAAGTACAGTATCACTACATAGAAAGTACAAATGAAAATTTATTTGTAGTGCCTGCTAAAAAACGGATAAAATAATATCACCCGAAACTATGTTACCGGCTCCTGGTAAGGCCCTATTTTAAAAGAAAGGAGAATTAATACAAATTCAGGAAAATACAAGGTTACAAATACAATAAAGCATTTATCTTATTTACAAAAAGTAATTAAAATTAAGTAGAAGACATAAAAAAAGGCCTTGTTCATAAAAACTAAATGCGCCTTTTAAAACAAATAATACTGTGGGAAAATAAAATGAAAAGTGCGAAAACTTTAGAACACACTCTTAGGGCATCCTAATTGGCTTTTGCCACTACCATAACCCCGGTCGTATTTAGGACTAAGCCTAAAACTAAGCCCAAGACCTGTAAAATAATAATAGTCTTTTACTTTAGGATTGCCTCTTTTGGCACCAGCTCCGGGATAACTAAGTGCAGGTTTTAATTCGTTGCCTCTAAATGCCATATCAACCGCTTTTTGGCCATTATTGATTAACAAATCGTTTTTATCTGCCAGCGTGGTACTCACGTCATCCAAATAATCTGTTGATAGAATACGTAAGCCTGTTTCAAACCGAAGGTGGATATCATCACTTAAGGCAAGTTTAATACCACCACCAATAGGGATAGCCATTCCACGCAATGAATATTTTTGTCTACCGAGATAAAAGCCCTGGCCTTCTGTACCCAGGGGTTGTAAAAATACTTTATTACCCAGCTTATCAATAGCCGAAGGGTTAAACCCAAATGTACCTATCCCTGCAAAAATAAAGGGTGTAAAGCTATGCTCATAGTTGTTGAGTAAATCATACTCAAGCCCCAGGTGAAGTTCGGAAATGGGAGAAGAAAAACTTAAATTACGGCTGGCATTTAGCGGACTCTTCTTATCATCAGCAGCTACTTTTGCATAGGTGAACCCTGCTCTTATAAAGAGTTTATCAGATAATTCATACAATACACCAACGCCAACTGCGCCCTTTGCCTGGTTAAAAGTAAACCGGCTGCCTTGCAAGTCACCCTGGTAATTGCTTGATCCGCCAAATACAGTCAAATGGAGATTTTGCGCCTTGGCAAAATAGGAAGAGGCCAAAAATAATATGCCCAGAAAAAGGTATCTCATAGATTGTGTTAACGAAATAAACATAATTGTATTGTTTTACGGTAAATCTCTTGTCAAAATACGTACCACAGATGTAAAGAAAATAAGAGATTCATACATTAATTAATGAAAAACTTGTTTAAATCGGATGGGTGTAAACAGGTGATAAAACTGAATCTACATTTTTTAAGATTTTTATTTCGCCAGCTATCATCAAACTGTTTAATTCCAATTACAATTTCCACTTCTGTAAGTTTTGTTTGTTTCTTGCAGCCTGTAATACCTGTTCTCACTATCAGGCCTCTGCCTATAAAAATTTTTATTTACGCAAATGTTTAACAGAAAAGAAGCCGATAAGTTTACTGCTCAATCATTCTGAATACTCAAACGCTCTTTACAATTAATCCTGTTTCAAAGGCCTCCATACTCAATGCATTGGCTACTAAACAATCGCCAATACGGGTTCTGCAAAGACTACTGAGGTAACCACCACATCCCAATGCAACACCAAAATCATTTGCCAAACTTCGAATGTAAGTACCAGTAGAGCAAACCACTTTAAATGAAATCACGGGCAGACTGATGTTAGTTATTTCAAATTGATGAATGCTGATTGTACGGGCTTCCGGCTGTACATCTACACCCCTCCTTGCCAGCTCATATAATGCCACGCCTTCTTTTTTGATAGCGGAATAAATGGGCGGAAATTGCTGAATGGTACCGGTGAATTGCTTCGTTGCCTGTAAGATGGCTTCTTCCGTAATATCCTGGAAAGGTTTCATTTGCTCCGGCAAACTTTCCAGATCGTAGGTAGGTGTTACAGCACCTAATGTTATTTGGCCGGTATATTCCTTTTCAGCAGCCATGTATTCATTTATTTTTTTGGTGAATTTTCCGGTGCAAACAATTAGCAGGCCGGTTGCCAATGGATCCAGCGTTCCTGCATGGCCAATCTTTTTTATCTGCAACAGGCTCCTCATTTTTCTAACAACATCAAAAGATGTCCAATGAAGTGGTTTGTCAATCAGGATCATTTTACCCTCCGCATAGGGCAATTGAATAGCAGGTTCAATGGGTATCCTTTGTTTACGTGGTTCAGGAGCAGGTTGCTCAATGCCTTCCAATAGTTGTTTATCGTTGTACCGTTGCCGGTACGTTTCTTTACGAGCCATGGGGTTATTTTGGCAAAGGTAACAACTATGAGGGCTCAATTAGACCCTTACAAAAAGAGTGGTTAATAAGGGGTTACCAGCCATTACTGAAAAGATTGATTGATTAAAAACCCTTACTTTGCTACTATGATAAATGCAGTGCATTTTTTAATGAAAAAATTTTTGGTAACAATTTTATTGCTGATAATTTTTACCGACAAATTAAGCGCACAAATAGCAGGCTGTACCGATCCGATGGCTAATAATTTCAATACTGCAGCTACATTAAATGATGGTTCCTGTACTTACAATACTACCAGTTATACACCCCCTGTAAAAGTTAGTCATTTAAATGACAGCCTCCGAGAAACAAGCGGACTACAAATAGCCAATAATGACTTGTGGACTTTTAACGATAGTGGCGGTGATGCTGCTATCTATAAAATTGATACACTAAGCAATACTATTTTACAAAGTGTTTATTTAACCGGGGCTACCAATAAAGATTGGGAAGATATTACTTTTGACGGCACTTATTTTTACATCGGCGATTTTGGCAACAACTATAACGGCGCAAGAACCGATTTAAAAATTTACAAATTCCCCATCAGCAGTATCCCTCCGCATGCAGACAATCCGGTTGTAAACATTGCAGCCAATCAAATTGACGTGATTGGTTTTAGTTATGCCGATCAGCCACAACCGCCTGTTGCAGCCAGTAGTAACAATACAAAATTTGATTGTGAAGCGATGGTAGTTGATAACGGGCAAATACATTTGTTTAGCAAAGACTGGATAAATTCTACTACCACGCATTATGTCATCAATAGCACCAATGCAGGTAATTATATACTTACACCGAAAGAAACTCTGGCAACTAATTACCTTGTTACTGCTGCTGATAAACCAATAGGGCAGGATTTGATTTCACTACTTGGTTACCAAAAATCGGGGCTCGCCAATCACTTTATTTATTTGCTGAGTAATTACAGCGATGGGTTTTATTTTAATGGCAATAAAAGAAAAATCAATTTACCTAATGTCACAGAAATGGGGCAAGCAGAAGGGATCAGCTTTAGAGATGACAGCACCGGTTATATCAGCAATGAAAAATTTGTAATCAGCGGTTTCAATATAACCGTCAACCCAATGCTGAAGGCTTTTAATATCGGGCCTTATGTTTCTACCTTTATTAATAATTTTATTTTTACAGGAAACGGTAATTGGTCTGATGCCGGCAACTGGAAAAATAACAATCCGCCTCCTGCAATATTGCCTGCAAATTGTGCAATCATCATTGATCCATCATCGGGCGGAGAATGCATATTGGATATTACTTATAGCATTCCATCCGGAAAAAAAATAACTATACTGGCAGGCAAAAAATTTCTGGTACAGGGTAATCTTATTATCACTCAATAATTTTTTGGTTACCAAAGATTAAAAGTATAGGCGGTGAGATTATCTACTTCTATAAATAAACTATCTCAATAAATTAGCCCATTTAAAATCAGCAGAATTTGTTATAACTGCATCACTTTAATACTCCGTACAAACTGGCGCCCTTATCAAAAAAACGACTGATACTTTTTTCAGTTGCAGTATCCATAACCACTGGTGGTGCATGGTGTGGCTTTATCCTGGCATCCAATATAAGTGGTCCATTACAGCCCCAATGTTTATTAATTGTAAAAGAATTGATACCATATATATCATGCGAAGGGTTGCATCTTGTAAAACTCACCCATAAAAAATTACGGACAGTGGCTGCAATAAAAGCTGCATCATCTCCTACCACAATCATTGCAATTCCGCTACAGTCTGCCGATTTTAATTGATGGTTTAATTGCTCCATTTCCACATTGGCGGCTGCATTGTTGGTGAATGCTTTTGTTTGCAAACTAACAATACCGGGCAGCACCAATTGAGCATTTTCAAATCCTTTTAAATCATTAAATACTGTGGGTACCGAAGTGGATAATTCTCTAATTTTTTCACCATAAGCAGCTATCACAACTTTACTGCCACTGTTGAGTGAAGTGCCGGAATAATCCAATGTATCAATGGTGGTGTTGGTATAAAAATGAATGTCCCGTGCAAGATTTATCCGCTCCAGCATATATTTTAAATAGGCTGGAATATCATGTGTAGAAATGCTGTTATCATCGCTCGCAGTGATGAACAAAAACTTGGCAAGACTTAATTGTCCTGTACCCAAAATATGATTGGCGATGGTTAGTATTTCTGCCGGCTGTTTGGTGGGTGTATAAGGCGTATAACGTTCGCTGCCGATGGCAAACAGCAAAGGATGTACGCCCGCAGCATCAACTGCGTGCACTTCTTTTAGACCTGGAATTTCTGCCTGCACCGCACTGCCTGTCATCTCGTGAATCAGTTGTCCAAAACTGGTATCTTCCTGCGGCGGACGGCCAACAACTGTAAATGGCCAGATAGCATTTTTCTTTGCAAAAACCTTGTGCACTTTCATCAAAGGAAAATCATGTTGCAGACTGTAATAACCCAGATGATCACCAAAAGGTCCTTCGGGTTTATTTTGTCCGGGATAAACTTCTCCGGTAATTACAAAATCAGCATCGGTACTAATGCAATGCCCATCTACATAACAATACCTGAAACGTCTGCCGCCCAATACACCTGCAAAAGTCATTTCGCTGATACCTTCCGGCAGCGGCATTACGGCTGCAACGCTGTGTGATGGAGGGCCGCCGACAAACACCGAAACTTTTAGCGGTAGTCCTTTTTTATTCGCCTTGGTTTGGTGAACACCAATGCCCCTGTGCAGCTGGTAATGCAAGCCAATTTCTTTATCAGGCTCATAATCGTTGCCTGATAATTGTATGCGATACATACCCAGATTGGCATTCATTATGCCGGGCTTATCCATGTCTTCTGTGTATACTTGAGGTAATGTTACAAAAGCGCCGCCATCCATTGGCCAATGATGAATTTGTGGTATATCGCTGATCTTTATTTCCTGGAACATTACCGGACGCACTATTGGATTTTTAAGTGGCAATGCCTTTAGCGCTGCAATACCTGTAGCAAAATTATCGATGGGGTGCTTGATTGCTTTTACAGGATCATTCTTGAGTTCAATCAATTGCTGTACCAGTTTCAGTGTGTCCTGGAAAATGAATTTACTTCTGTCCAGCGTACCAAAAATATTGGAGGCGGTTCTAAACCTGCTGCCTTTTACATTCTCGAATAACAAGGCTGGACCGCCGGCTTCATGTACTTTTATATGAATGGCCGCCATTTGCAAATAAGGATCAACTTCTTCTTTTACACGTACCAGTTGTCCCGTACTTTCCAGGTGAAGTAAACATGCTTCTAATGATTGATATGCCATACGATTGGTTTCTGTGCAAATGTAAAACACTAAAGCAGTTGAAAGGTTGTTTGATTTTTTAAGATAGTGACTTGGGATGTGTTTACAATTATGATTGTGGCTGCAGTTTGCTTTTTTGCCGTTTAGGCGTTTAGACGTTTTCTACTCTATCAACTCAACGGCTGTGGCCTTAGCGGCGATTTACAGATTTTTTTATTAACAAACAGCCTTGTTAGCTGAATGATAGCTTAACGAATACAATCTCAAATTTTCAGAGTCATGCTCCCCTCTCGTTCGGAGAGGAGTTGGGGGTGAGGTCAAACGGTTACTAAATATGCGATGTTTTATAACTTATAAAAACCACTTTAAAAAAATGTATAGAGTTTTGTTGAGCACACACTAAAAAGAATCTTAATACACCCGAAAATTTCTATTAGCGATCATTCTAAAATATTAGCATTAATTTCATCAAAATCTTTCTATCAAAAAACCAGGATTGTTATGAAAAAAATTACCTCTTGTACATTAATATTTATTTGCCTTATTATTTGCAGCTATTGCGGCAATGCGCAGGCTGTAAGCAATACTGTTCGCCTTTCCCCTACCCTTAATCACATTGCTTTGTATGTAACTAACCTGCAAACAAGTACTGCATTTTATGAGCAAATTGTTCAATTGGATACCATACCGGAACCCTTTCATGATGGCAAACATACCTGGTTTAATATTAGCCCTAAAAGTAACCTGCACCTGATTGAAGGAGCCGCTACCGCAACAGTCCATGACAAACATAGTCACCTTTGCTTTTCTGTAACCTCACTAAAAGCGTTCATTGAAATGCTGGATAAAAACAACATAGATTATGAAAACTGGGCAGGAGATAAAAAGGGCGTTACGCTGAGAGTAGATGCTGTGCAACAAATCTATTTTAAAGATCCTGATGGATATTGGATAGAAATAAATGATGCCACTAAATAATGATTTGCCTTGTGGTAAAGTTGCTATCTATTCACTTTCCAAACCCATGGCAGACCTCTTCATTTTTTGAGCGGTATCGTGACCAAGGTATTTTTCAATTCTTTTTTCTACAAAATAAATCAATGGCGTTAACAGAATGGCCATGGTAAATTTATAGGCATAATTTACCAGACAAATGGCAAGCACCAACTGCCATGTCCACCCCTTGCCAATTTTAAAAGCAATGAACAGTACAATAAAGCTATCTACCAATTGAGAAATTAAGGTAGAACCCGTAGCTCTTAACCAGATTTTTTTCTCGCCGGTATATTTTTTTATTTTATGAAACACGGTTACGTCAACAATCTGGCTAACCAAAAATGCAATAATACTACCGGCAATAATCCACATGCCTTGCCCAAAAACACCATTGAATGCTTTGTCCATATCAGGTATACCATCCTGCACACCGGTACTATACCAGAAGTCGGCAGGAGGAACGCCCATAGCAAAATAAAACATGATAAATCCATACAATATTAATGCAACAGCAATGTAGGAAATTCTGCGTACCGCCTTAGGTCCGTAGTATTCATTTACAATGTCCGTCAATACAAACTCCAGCGGCCAAAGTAATACACCACAAGTAAGGTTAAAAGATAGGCCCTTTTGCCCAAACAGCGTAAAATTGGAAGGTACAAGCCCAAACAGTTTTTCCAATGAAAATATTTTACCGCCAATGCATTCGGCTATCAGCGCATTGGCTACAAAAAATGCTGTAAAAATTACAAACATTTTTGTAGGTCTGTCTTTAAGTAGCGTGTTTACCATTTAATAGTTGCTAAAGAAGAAATAATAAAGCTGAATAATAAAAAAAATAAAACTAGTCCATATTAACCACCTGGAAACTGCAAATTCTTTTTTGAGCATTAACATAATCAACACCGAAATGTTGAAAGCCAGATTTATAAAAATGGCGCCATATCCTAAAACCACGAGTGTACTTTCCAGCGGTTGCAAAATAATGTTACCATCAAAATTACCTTTCTTTTTATTGGCATTTTCAACAAAGCGCAGTATAACTGCTGCAATAAAACAACAGTTACAAAAGAAAACAATCTTTGAAAAAAAACGCATAAAAAATCTTTGATTTTTGATCTGTTATTTTTGATTTTTGATATCTAATGTGTATTCACTGAATTATTAATTTGCAGTCGGCAGTCGATAGTCGGTGGTCGGTAGTCGGCCATAGGCGGTCTCCTCCTCTATCCATTCCTCCCGGCCAACATCGGTACAAAAGAAAAGTTTTCAAATGCTTCTTCAGTTGTACTGCCATCAGCATTTTTAGTGATACGGAGCATGCGCTGGTGCTGTCCTTCATCTAACGGTATCACCATTTTACCACCTGGCTTTAGTTGTGCAATTAATTTAGGTGGGATAAAAGGTGCAGCTGCTGTTATCAGTACTTTATCGAAAGGCGCAAATGTTGGCAGGCCTTCATATCCATCTCCGTAAAAAAATTTAAGGTTGGTATGCTTGTGTTTAAACAGGTATTGCCTAGATTTTTCAAACAGCACTTTTTGCCGCTCAATGGTAAAAACTTTTACGCCTATTTCTGCCAGTACTGCTGCCTGGTACATACTGCCCGTGCCAATCTCCAGCACTTTATCGAATGGTTTTAATTGTAACAACTGGGTTTGGTAAGCAACGGTGTAAGGCTGCGAAATTGTTTGTCCCTCGCTGATGGGGAAAGCCCTGTCTTCATAAGCAATTTCATCAAAAGCACTGTCTAAAAAAAAATGCCGGGGAATATTGTTGATGGCACCCAACACCTGTTCATCTGTAATTCCCTTTTCCCGCAAAATATTAATTAATTTTTTGCGCAGGCCTTTATGGCGATATGTGTCTTCGTATTTTCTCATAAGCTGGTTGCAAGATAAAATAAAAAATGTCAGGACTTTACTCCTGACATTTTAAAAGAATAATAAACTCCCATTCAACTATGATAATTTCATATCACTCACCATTCTTGCAATCTTGTCTGCCAGCATTTTTTCGGTTGCTTCAAAAGCATCTGCAGATTCCAACTTTGTATTCACACTAAAATAAAATTTTATTTTAGGTTCTGTACCACTAGGTCTTGCAGAGATTTTTGTACCATCACTCAACGCAAATTGCAGCACATTACTTTTGGGTAAGTTGATTGTCCATTGTTTGCCGGTCTGTAAATTTTTGCCAATCTGCAAATCATAATCCAGCAACTCTTCTACCGGCACACCATCAATGGTTGCAGGTGGAGCGTCTCTGTAGCCTTGCATCATCTCGGCAATTTCCTTAGCACCGTTCATTCCTTTTTTGGTAATGCTAATCAGGCTTTCTTTGTACAAGCCATACTCCAGATAAAGGTCAATCAGTTTAGCATACAAGCTGCGCCCTTTGCTTTTTTCATAAGCAGCCATTTCGCACAGCAGCGCAACTGCACTAATGGCATCTTTATCTCTTACCTTATCGCCAATCATCAGGCCAAAACTTTCTTCTCCGCCAATGATGTATTTTTCTTTGCCTTCTTTTTCCTTAATTAAAGCAGCAATCCATTTAAACCCTGTTAATACATTGTAGCAGGCAACATTGCTTGCTTTTGCAATAACGTCAATCATGTAAGAAGTTACAATGGTTTTTACAACCATATCATTGGGCTGAGCAATGCCTTTGGTTTTTCGGGCTTCAATCATATAGTTAAAAGCCAGCACCGCAGTTTGGTTGCCATTCATCAATATCCATTCCCCATCATTATTTTTAACACCAATGGCTACCCTGTCTGCATCTGGGTCGGTACCAAGCAAAATATCGGCATCCAATGCGGTAGCTTTTTTCAAGCCAATACTCATGGCTTCTTTTTCCTCCGGATTAGGATATACCACCGTTGGAAAATTACCATCTGGCGTACTTTGTTCTTCAACAATATGCACGTTGGTAAAGCCGAACGCTTTTAATACCTGCGGCACCAATGTAATACCGGTGCCATGTATAGGCGTGAAAACAATTTTTAAATCATGCTGTGCAGCGCATACATCAGGATATACACTCAGGCCCTTTACCATATCGATATATATCTTGTCCATCTCCTCACCTATCAGGGTTATATTGGCTTCGCCGCCGGTCCATTTTACATCATCAACTGATGCAATTTTATCTACTTCTAAAATTACATTTTCATCATGGGGGGAAACCATCTGTGCACCATCATCCCAATAAGCTTTGTATCCATTGTACTCCTTGGGGTTATGACTTGCAGTACAAACCACCCCACCCTGACAGCCGTAATGACGGATGGTAAAACTTAACTCCGGCGTGGGACGCAAGGCTTCAAAAAGATAAACTTTTATGCCATTTGCAGCAAATACATTGGCCGTGGTTTCAGCAAAAAAACGGCTGTTGTTTCTGCAATCATGGGCGATGGCAACTTTTGCATTGGCTCCAAAACATTTTATCAGGTAATTGGCATAGCCCTGTGTGGCCATACCAACTGTATATTTATTCATACGGTTGGTACCAATGCCCATCAGGCCCCGAAGGCCGCCGGTACCAAATTCTAAATTCTTATAAAAAGCATCTGCCAGTTCATCAGGACTTTCCTTTTCTAAACGCTGAATTTCTTCTTTTACTGCCTGCTCATAATTACCGGTAAGCCAGGTGTCAATTTTTTGTTGAATCGCAATATCCATATGGTTAATTTTTAAGAGTTGAAGTTATTGTATTTTGATTTTAAATTATCAAAAAAACTGAAGGTTATTTTATTATTAATTCAGGCTTAATACCGCAATACAATCCTGATGGTAACACTGATGATACCCATGCAAAAAGAAAACAGAAATAACATATTCGACTTGAAATAGTGTCGGTACCCATCGTTGAAAAGTTCTGCATCTTCCTTTTGAACAGACAGTGCAACTAAGTCGTTGCCCCTGCTGATAAAAAAGAAGGACGCAAGGTTAATGAGCAAAATAACCAACGCAACTGTAGGCCTGATGCGGAGTGTGTAGATATAAATAAATTCATTGCCGATAGCATCCTCTGTAGTTTGTAAAATAAAATACCAGTTGAGCATATCCAACAGGCAATACAGGCTGCACAGGCTGAGCAAGGCTTTTACAATAATCTGGTTGCGGCGGATAAGGGTAAGATTGATGTTTTCTGTAAACTGGTTACTGATAAGGTCCTGGGCCATTGGTGAAAAATGATTTATTTTTTGTGGCAAATTAATTCATTTGCTGACTTGTTAATTGGTTCATTTATTATTGTTGTCCAGCTTAGTATCTGAATTCCCAGATAAGCCTGTGTGACCTCACCCCAACCCCTCTCCGAAGGAGAGGGGCTAGAACCCTTAACCCGTAGGCATATTAGCGGTATGGTAGAATTTTAGTTGGATAAAAGTCCTCTTTTATATTAAACAACAATCCCCGGTATTTTGTACCAGGGATTTTGCAATTGTATTAATATTGATTGGATAATTATTATGGTCTTGGCTGTGCATCCGGCTTTGGCATCAGGGCTTTTCTGCTGAGTTTATATTTGCCGGTACGTTGATCTATTTCCAGCAATTTCACTTTTACTTTATCACCCTCTTTAAAAATACCATCCATTGTTTCCAAACGCTTCCAACTTATTTCACTAATGTGTAACAGGCCTTCTTTCTTTGGTAAGAATTCTACAAAAGCACCGAATTCTTTGATACTTTTTACAGTACCTTCATAAGTATCGCCAACTACAGGTAATGCTACCAATCCTTTAATCCAGGATAGTGCCCTTTCCAGGTTGTCTCTGTTTACAGAGAAGATACTTACTTCTCCAACATTGTTTACTTCTTCAATATTTACTGTAGCTCCGGTTTCCCTTTGAATTTCCTGTATTACTTTTCCGCCGGGCCCTATCACCGCACCAATAAATTCTTTGTCAATGCTGAACTTAACCATACGTGGCGCATGTGGTTTTACATCTTCTCTATGTTCTGGTATGCATGCATACATGGCATCTAAAATATGTAGGCGACCTTTACGTGCCTGCTCCAAAGCCTGCCGCATAATGTCCATACTAAGACCATCCACTTTAATATCCATCTGTACACCACAAATACCATCACGGGTACCTGTAACTTTAAAATCCATATCGCCTAAATGATCTTCATCACCTAAGATATCTGTTAATACCGCAAACTTTCCCTCTTTAGAAATTAAACCCATTGCAACTCCACTTACGTGCTTTTTAATGGGAACACCTGCATCCATTAATGCGAGTGAACCTGCACAAACTGTAGCCATTGAAGATGAACCGTTTGATTCCAGAATATCACTTACAACCCTTACTGTATAAGGATAATCTTTACCCGGCATCATTTTCTTTAAAGAGCGCATGGCAAGGTTACCATGACCAACTTCTCTACGACCAACGCCTCTCATCATTTTAACTTCGCCAGTTGAAAATGGTGGGAAGTTATAGTGCAATATAAATTTTGTATAGTCGGATTTGAAAGCACTTTCTACCAACAATTCATCTAATGGTGTACCAAAAGTGATGGTAGTTAAAGATTGTGTTTCGCCTCTTGTAAATAATGCAGAACCGTGTGGAGTTGGTAAAATACTGGTTTCCATAGAAAGCTGGCGAATATCTTCTGTGCCTCTTCCATCCAACCGTTTCCTGTCGTTCAGGATCATATCTCTTACCACATTGTATTGCAATTCGCCTACGTAATGACCAATTAATTTTTTATCTGCATCGGGCAATTCTTCACCCAATCCGGTTTTAATTTCTGCATGCAAAGCTGCAAAAGCATCACTACGGTCGTGCTTGGCAGATGCTGCTGCAGAAATAGCATACATTTTATCTTTACCCAATGCAATGATTTTCTCATTCAACTCTTCGTTGCGGTATGGTTTTTTATAATCTCTTTTTGCTGTGATTCCAACTAAGTCCCTTAAATCAGCCTGTGCTTTAATTTGTACTTTGATGGCTTCATGACCAAGTTCTATTGCCTTAATTAAATCTTCTTCCTGACACTCATTGGCTTCACCTTCTACCATCATAATATTTTTCTCGGTAGCAGCGATGATGAATTCAAGATCACATAAAGCCAGGTCTGTACGGCTTGGGTTGATGATAAACTGACCATCTTTTCTGCCAATACGAACTTCAGAAATTATTTCCTGAATGGGAATATCAGAAACAGCTAAAGCGGCCGAAGCAGCCAAACAAGCCAAAGCATCAGGCACTACTTCTGCATCGCTGGATATTAAAGAAATCAATACCTGTACATCACACAGGTAGTCTTCCGGAAACAGAGGCCTTAGCGCCCTGTCAATTAAACGGCTGGTTAAAATTTCGTAATCGTTCAGCCTTGCTTCTCTCTTAAAGAAAGACCCGGGGATTCTGCCCGATGAGGCAAATTTTTCCTGGTAATCTACCGATAAAGGGAAAAAACTCTGGCCATCTTTAGGCTCTCTGTTGGCTACAACAGTTGCCAATAAAATACAGTCGCCCTGGCGAACTGTTACGGCGCCATCGGCCTGACGGGCCATTTTGCCTGTTTCGATGGTAACCATACGGCCACCACCAATATCAAAAGTAACTGATTTAGGTTCTAAACTCATATTCTTTACAATTAAAAGTATTAGGAAATGATAAGCAATGCTGGAGAAGAAATAGGAGGAAATAAAAATAATTCCCAACTGTAAAATACAAGTTGGGAATTAAATAATGTAACCATGTTGTTGGTTTATTTACGAAGGCCTAATTTTTCTATTAAAGCCCTGTATCCTGTAAGATTGTGCTTGCTAAGATAAGTTAGTAAACGCTTGCGTTGACCTACCATTTTCATTAAACCCCTTTGTGAAGAAAAATCCTTCCTGTTAATTTTCAGGTGTTCAGAAATTGAGTTGATACGCTCAGTAAGCAGCGCTACTTGTCCTTCAATAGAACCTGTGTTTGTGGCTTTTCCACCAAAATCTGTGAAGATTTTTGCTTTTTTTTCAATAGTTAAATAATGCATCTCTTTGTTTTTAAATAACGTCTTTGTTAATTTTCTTTTTATTTCGGTTGCGAAAGTAAAGCATTTTATTTAAAATTTGCTTTTGATTAAAGAATAATACGGCCATAAATAAGAAATTACTGTATATTTTGCATTTTTAAGACAGCGTTTGCCGATAAAAGCCATGGCTTTGAACAGCAATATTTAAACTGGCTTTAATATTACCTGTTAAATGGAGCACACAAGAAAACGCATTTATTTCACCGTTACTACAGATTTAAGCTATGATCAGCGAATGCAACGCATCTGCACCTCCCTTTCGCAGGCCGGATACGATGTGGGACTGGTTGGCATAAAAATCAACCGATCTATTGCACTGGAAAAAAGGCCGTACCAACAACAACGCATAAAATGCCTGTTTGAAAAAGGCAAATTACATTATGCAGAATATAACCTGAAGCTTTTTGCATTTCTGCTTTTTAAAAGAATGGATGCAATTTGCGCCATTGACCTGGACACTATCCTCCCCTGCCTGTTTATCTCCAAAATAAAAAAAATACCCCGGGTGTACGACGCCCACGAACTTTTTTGTGAGATGAAGGAAATTGTAACAAGACCAGCCATTTACAAAGTATGGAAGGCGATAGAAAGATATTCAGTACCAAAGTTCCCGATGGGCTATACGGTAAACACGCCCATTGCAGATGAGTTTAATAAAATGTATGGCGTACAATATGAAGTAATCAGGAATATCGCTTTGCTGAGAGAGCTGGCACCTGTGCCGAAGGCAGAAAAATTTAT
>JBBQEA010000056.1:0-24232 GCA_038320245.1 Chitinophagales bacterium
AAGGCTTCTTGCCAACTCTGTTTTACCAACACCGGTGGGACCAAGAAAAATAAATGTACCGATTGGCTTCTTTGGATCTTTCAATCCTACCCTGTTGCGCTGGATAGCTTTAACCACTTTGGATATACCTTCTTCCTGACCAATAACTGCATTCTTTAAATCATCTCCCATGCGGCGTAGCTTGTCAGTTTCTGCCTGTACCATACGCTTAACGGGTATTCCTGTCATCATGCTGATTACTTCAGCAATATCTTCTTCTTCAATAGGGAAGCGCTTGTGCTTACTTTCTTCTTCCCAATCATTTTTAGCTTTTTCCAGCTCTTCCTGTAAACGCTTTTCGGAATCTCTTAAAGAAGCTGCCTCTTCAAAACGCTGGCTTTTTACAACTTTATTTTTCTCCAGTTTAATGTCTTCAATTTTCTTTTCCAGTTCAATTACATCTTCGGGCACATTAATATTCTTGATGTGTTTTCTTGCTCCTACTTCATCCAATACGTCGATGGCCTTGTCCGGAAGCAGCCTGTCTGTCATATAACGCTCACTCAATTTAACACAGGCATCAATTGCTTCTGCACTGTACGTAACATTGTGATAGTCTTCATATTTACTTTTAATATTCAACAGAATCTGTATGGTTTCTTCTACCGATGGCTGATCAACAATTACTTTTTGGAAACGACGATCTAATGCACCATCTTTTTCAATGTGCATACGATATTCATCCAAAGTGGATGCACCAATACATTGCAATTCGCCCCTTGCCAGGGCAGGCTTAAATATATTACTTGCATCCAAAGAACCGCTTGCGCCGCCTGCACCAACAATGGTATGTATTTCATCAATAAACAAAATAACATCTCTGTTTTTTTCCAGTTCGTTCATGATGGCTTTCATCCTTTCTTCAAACTGTCCACGATATTTTGTACCGGCAACAAGGGCAGCTAAATCCAACGACACCACTCTCTTATCAAACAATACCCTACTTACTTTTCTTTGAACAATCCTTAAGGCCAAACCTTCTACAATAGCTGTTTTACCCACTCCAGGTTCACCAATTAAAATCGGGTTATTTTTCTTTCTGCGGGAGAGAATTTGCGATACTCTTTCAATCTCTACCTCTCTGCCTACAATTGGATCAAGTGAGCCATTTTCAGCAAGCCTTGTAATGTCTCTGCCAAAATTATCCAGCACAGGCGTTTTTGTTTTTGGCTGATTGGCAGCACCACCACGTTGCGCTTTTTGTTGTTGGCTGTATTGCTTTCTTTCCTCATCAAAATCATCGTCATTTTCGTCGGAGAATTCTGCTTTTGGTGGATTGCTTGTTACAAATCCCAACTCGTTTTTAAACATATCGTAATCCACATCAAACTGATTTAAAATTTGTGTGGCGATGTTTTCTTTATTTTTTAAAATAGAGAGCATTAAATGTTCGCTTTCTACCAATGTGCTCTTGTGCGCCTTGGCTTCCAGAACAGTTATTCGTATCACTTTTTCTGCCTGTTTGGTCAAGGGCAAAGAATTAATGTTAGCGATATTTTTTCCGGTTTTATCTTTTACGGCTACCTCTATTTCTTTACGTAGTTCGTAAAGATCTATATTAAGGGATTTTAAGATCTTAATAGCGGTATTCTCGCCATCTCTTATTAACCCTAATACCAAATGTTCGGTGCCAATAAAATCATTTCCTAAACGCAGCGCTTCTTCCCTGCTGTAGGAAATAATTTCTTTAACCTGGGCTGAAAAGTTGTTATCCATTTATATTGAATTTAGCTTGTACAATAATAACGTTTATTTGGTAGATTTAGTTTGAGCGGCAATGGAATTGTTAATATGTTGAAAAGTTCACTTCCCCTTTCTTATTTAATTTATTGCCTGATAAAAGAATAGACGATTAAACTTTATCCTATTCATACTTTTACAGATTCTCAGGCGTTAAATTCTTGTTATAAGAAACCATCAGTAAAAAAATACTTCTTTTTAAAACAATGGCAGTTAAAGGGTAAAGAAAATATTTATACATTGCGAGGCAAAACAAATTACTAAATAATTTCTACACAGATGAATGTCAAAATAGATACCAAAGAGAAATTCGTTGTGATAACACCGACAGAATCGAAATTGTCTGTTATTATGACAGCAGAATTAGCTGAAATGTTGCTTTCGTACATTCAAAAAGACATACCTCATATTGTGTTGAATTTACAAAATGTAATTGACATTGATAAGGAATGCGGTAAAATGCTCGCTGATGTTCAACAAAAATTTTACGAAGCCAATTGCTCCTGTGTTATTTGTGGGCTACAAAAAACTGTTGAAGACAGGTTGGATCAGCAGGAAATTCTCGAGCTTTTAAATGTAACACCTTCCGAAAGCGAGGCTTGGGATATTGTACAAATGGAAGAAATAGAAAGGGAACTTTTAGGAGATGAGTGAGCTAAAGATGTGTTATTTAAAAGAATTACAATATTTTAAATAGTTAGTGTTAAACCACCTGATGCAACATTCCCTATGTAAAAATTGTCATGTGAAATAATTGTACAATCATTAACCCTCTAATTTATACATGTTAGCATTAACCATCCTGGGTAACAACTCAGCAATTCCTGCTTTTGAAAGACACCCTACTGCTCAGGTTTTGCAAACACAGGAAGATATTTTTTTAATTGACTGTGGCGAAGGAACACAGATGCAAATGGCTAAATATAAAATCCGAAGGAGCAAAATCAGTCATATTTTCATTTCTCATTTACATGGCGATCATTACTTTGGATTAATTGGTTTGCTTACCAGTATGAGCTTGTTAAACAGAACCCAGGACCTTTATCTTCATGCGCCTGCTGCGCTGGAAAAGATTTTACAATTACAGTTGGAGGTTGCCGGCACAACATTATGTTATAAACTTTTCTTTCATCCCTTAACGGAGGAAGGGCTAATTGTTGATGAGAAGAAAATTACTGTGGATTGCTTTAAAGTATTGCACCGGATTGAATGCTGGGGATTTCTTTTCAGGCAAAAAAAGAAGCCCCGGAAAATTGACAGCGAAAGGGTGAGAATTTATGAAATACCAGCAAGCTTTTATGAAAGGTTGCAATTGGGCGAAGACTATGTAACAAAAAAAGGAACGATTGTACCAAACAGTGAGGTTACTATTGCCGGTGTGCCACCCAAAAGTTATGGCTACTGTGCTGATACTATTTACGATGAAAATTTAGTAGAAAAAATTAAGGGCGTTGATTTACTTTATCATGAAACCACTTATTTAAAAGGCAATGAAGATAAGGCTGCTGCACGTTTCCATAGTACCACATTACAGGCTGCAACAATTGCTGAGAAAGCCTGTGTAAAAAAATTGCTGATTGGCCACTTTTCTGCACGCTACGAAATACTGGATGATTTTTTAACTGAAGCCTCCTCTATTTTTGAAAATACTGACTTGGCGTTAGAGGGTGTTTCTTACAGGATTTAACGAAGAATTTTTATCAAAAAATTTTATTAAAAATGTCCTTCAAACAAGTTGCAAACTCAGCAAATAAGAAGCATTATTAATAGTAATCATCCTGGTTTAATCGGCCTTATTACTGATGATATTCCAGCCATCTGCCAATACCCAATTGTAAAATACAGGAAACCATTTACGCCAGGCTTCTTCATTGTGCATACCATCTTTATCAATTACACTGTAAATCATGGCACCAGATTTTTTCCCGATTTTTTCCTGAATGCGAATCATGTCATTTACAAAAGTTTCTCCTTCCTGTCCGCCCATATAGAAAAACAGTTTGCCTTTTAATTTTCCGGCCACAGCATCTGTTAATGAATCCATAGTATCAGCGGCCCAAATGGAAGGTGAAAAAATACCTGCTTTTCCAAACACATCGGGATATTGCAGCATGGCATACAATGAAATTAAGCCACCCATTGAACTGCCGGCAATTAAGGTATTTTCCTTTGCTGGCAAAGTTCTGTAATGCCCGTCTATATATGGTTTTAAGGTATTCGCAATAAATTCAACATACTGTCTTCCTTCTCCTTTTCCAAACTTTTCGTGGTCGTCCGGATTGTATTCATTCATTCTTTTCGGACCATTATCAACCCCTACAACAATACAAGCCGGTCTTCCATTTTTGATTGTGGAGTCCAGGCACTCATCTACCCCCCACTCTCCATAGGCAGCGTTTACATCATCAAATAAATTTTGGCCATCCTGCATGTATAGTACCGGATATCTTTTTTTCTTATTGGAAGCATATGCCTCAGGAAGATATAACCAGATTCTTCGGCTTCGGCCAAGCTGTGGCATGGCAAAGGCTGTATCCATTAACAAAACGTTGGAAGAAGCAGTATGCTTTTTTTCAGCTCTTTTAAAATCATCTTCCCAGGTAGCTACGTTTAACTCAATAATTGTATCACAGGCTATATTCAATAGCCGGTTTGCTAACGAAGTACCAGCCGCACCTGCTTCTACCTTTTGCCAGCTACCCCTGGTTAATTTGAATTGATACAATTGTTTCTGTATGTTCTTTAACCGCAAAACATATACGTCGCCTTCCTTTGTAAAATGGCTGGTTTTACCAGCAGGATTCCACCCGTTAAAATTTCCCGCCAGGTAAATGGTATCATTGGGATGTGAAGTGGGCTGGCTTTTTATTATAAACTGAATATTGTACTGGGCCTGGCTTTTATTAAAAAAAAAGCATAGGCAGCAAAGCAAAGTAATTAGCTTTTTCAAAAAAGGGAATTGCAATATCGTTGGCAGATTGCTCAAAAATTATGATTGCAGATACAATTTTATTTTTTGTTGCAAAGCGGCCGAAACAGGTACTAATGGCAACCGAAGATTATTTTTGATTAATCCCTGCTCAAATAAAAATGCTTTTACGCCAGCAGGATTATTTTCGGTAAACAACAGATTGTATGCTTCTACCAAAGGATAGTTTAACTTATTTGCCGTAATAAAATCACCGGCAATACCAGCCCTCACCATATCAGAAAACTGCTTTGGAAAACAGTTGGCTGCAACGCTGATTACACCATCAATTCCAGCAGCTAGTTCAGGCAGCACAAGGTCATCATCTCCACTAACAATTAAAAAATCTTGAGGCCTGTCTCTTAGCAGTTGCATACACTGTGGTATGCTGTTGGCGGCTTCTTTTATTCCAGCGATATTGGCTACTTCATTTGCAATACGTAAGGTGGTGGAAGTTTCCATATTCCTTCCTGTGCGGCCTGGCACATTGTACAATATAATTGGCTTGGGCGATGCGGCAGCCAAAGCTTTGTAATGTTGAAAAATACCTTCCTGTGATGGTTTGTTGTAGTAAGGAGCAGCGCTTAAAACCGCAGTAGCTTTATCTAGCGGAAACTGCTGCAACGTGTTGCAGACTTCTTTTGTATTATTACCACCAATGCCGACCACAACCGGCACACGGCCATTTATTTTTTCAAATGTGTATTCCAGGATATCCAGTTTTTCCTGTTTATCCAATGTAGGCGTTTCTCCGGTGGTGCCTTGTGAAACGATGTATTCAACTCCATTACTAATTACAAAATCAATCACCCTACCGAGTGAATCAAAATCTACTGATTCGTTTTCATCAAAGGGTGTTACAATGGCTACACCAGTACCTCTTAAGATAGTTCTTAAACTCATTACTTTTTTTTGTGAAGGTATCATTATGCAAGGAAAACTAAAAAGAAAAATCAGCTTAATAAAAAAAAGAAATACACTACAGTGAGATAGCGTATTAAAAATAAAAGTTACTAATTGAGTAATAAATAAAACAATGGAAATATCGGGGGTATCAAACTACTCCTTAAAAACCAATGCAATTAACTTCGGTAAATGGCTAAGGCTGAATTCTTGTTAATAAGTTTTGAATGGCTCAGGTATCCTGCATTATCGCCAAATATAAACAGACAGGTGCCGTTTTTTATTCTATTAATTATAGGAACATGTAAACGTTGTGGTATTGCAGGGCAACCAAAGCTTCGTCCTATATATCCTTGCGATTTTATCATTTGTTCATTTACATAATCAGCGGCATGTACCACAATATCTCTATCGTAAGCATTGTCATTAATTCCTTGTTCCACACCTTGTAAATGCAAAGAATAACCATGTTTACCAGAATAGGTAGTTGCCGTGGTATAGAAGCCTAAACTGCTTTTATTGCTTTCTGCAACATTAGAAAATTCATTGGCAAACTCCTTACCCGAATTTATGCCATGTGCCACGTAGGTATTAAAAACAACCTTCACCTTTTTTAAGTCAATAATAAAAAAACGCTTGTTACTAGAAGGCTTACTAAAATCAATAATTGAAATGATACCATCATTAGTTAAATCCCCCATCTGCTTCATATTGTTAAACCCACGCATAGCATAATCAAATACTTGCCTCCCCAGCCCCAGAGAACCAAGCTTTAAACTGTCGTAAAGAGATAAACCGGCTGAAGAATTTATTGGATTGACATTAATAAAAGATGTAGCTGCAATCACATGCGGTTTAGATTCTGAACTAACCAATGCGTGACTAGCAGGTTTTGATTTCGCCCCCATATTCGGAAGGTGCAATACAAAGAGGAAGAAGGAAGATAGGAATAGGTGTACTTTTTTAAAAATTGGATTCTTCATTATGCACTGATTTTGAATTTGGAAGTGCAAAACTAGGTACTATATTTTTTTTAAAATGTTAATATTGTAGAATACTTTCCACAAAAAAGGGAATAATACTTAAACAGTTATAATTATGCAAATGGCCATGGCTAAAAAAAAATCTGTAGTTTTTATAAATTACATTTTGACCGCTTAAAACATAGGGAATTAAAAAAGCCCTGAAAAAATCCAGGGCCTTTATTGTATAAACAAAAAGTTAATTAGTGTTTAACTGCTTCTTTAGCTTTATCAACCATTTTATCAGCACCGGCTTTCATTTTGTCAGCTCCTTCTTTAGCAGCTTCAACCATTTTGCTAGCAGCAGCTTTAGCAGTGTCGGTAGCAGCTTTTACTGTAGAATCAACAGCGCTTACTGTAGAATCTAAAGATGTTTTAGCTTCTGCAGCTACTTTAGATAATGAATCCGCATTTCTCATAGAGTCAGCAGTAGCATCAGTTGTTGTAGTGGCAGTGTTGCAAGAAGTCATAAAACCTGCAACAGCTAGAATAGCAATTAGTTTTTTCATTGTAATTTTTTTTAATTTTAAGAATTTTGGCGAAACTATGGTTTATTTTCAAATTCGCCATTTTTATTATTACGTTATTAAAAAAAACATGGTTCTGCTGCTGTAAACAAATAGTAAAATTGCTGAAGATCCTAGTTTGAAACCATTTCCCTTGCATTTTCTAATGCAGCAGCAGTAGGTTTTTCTCCGCTTAACATTTGTGCTATAGTTGTTATTCTTTCATCTTTATTTAACAACCGGATAGAAGTAGCAATTTTATTTCCATGTTTTTCTTTATACACAAAATAATGAGCACTTGCTTTGGCAGCAATTTGAGGCTGGTGAGTGATGGATATTACCTGGTGAGCTGCCGAAAGCGATTTCATGATTTCACCCACTTGTCTTGCAGCCTCGCCACTGATGCCAGTATCTATTTCATCAAAAATTAATGTAGGCAATTGAAGCTTTTGTGCAACCAGCGATTTTATACAAAGCATGATGCGACTAAGTTCACCGCCACTGGCTACTTTACGTAATTGTTCTAAACGGCCACTTTTATTGGCATCGAACAAAAACTCAATAGCATCGGTTCCACTGCTTGCAAGTGGTATGTTATCAAGCATTATTTTAAACCGTGCATTCGGCATACCCACTTTATTTAAAAGACCATTTACTTTGTCTTGAAAAGCGGGTGAAACCATATGCCTGTTGGCAGAAATTTTAGCAGCCAATTGATGGCAATGTGCCAAAAACCGGGTAATCACCTGTTCATTTTTTTCAATAGCTTCGTCGAGTTGCAAACTACTCTTTAATTTTTCCTGCAGTGTTGCTTTAATTTCCATTAACTCGCCGGTGGTTTGTACCTGGTGTTTCTTTAGCAACTTATATCCCGTTGAAAGTCTGTCATTCATTATCTGAATCTTTTCGGGACTATATTGAATTGAATTACTTACTCTATCTATTTCATCGGCTAGATCGCTTAATTCGAGTTGAACACTTTGCAGGCGCTGTCCTATTCCTTCAATATCCTTATGGTATTGCAGCAGCCCGTGTAATTTGTTAACCAACAACTTTAACTGCTGCACCACCGGCTGCTCACTTTCTGCCAGTTCAAAATAAATATTGGTTAATTGCAACTTAATTTGTTCTGCATTACTTAACAGCTTTAACTCATGCTCCAAATCTTCCAACTCATTTTCCTGTAACCTTGCTTCATCCAGTTCAAAGAATAAAAACTGGTGATAATCCAGCGCTGCGTTTACATTTTGTTGTTGAAGCAATAATGCTTCTCCTTCTTTTTTTGCTGCTAAATAATTGGCGAAGACAATTTCAAATTCCTTCAACAAATCCAGGTTGTCTGCAATGGCATCCAATACCTGCCGCTGAAAATTATTATCGCCCAATTCAAGTGTATCAAATTGCTGATGAAGATCTACCAGCAGGCGTCCCAGGGATTTTAGCTGGGCTAAATTTACAGGTGTATCATTTATAAAGGCCCTTGATTTACCGTTTGCTGCAATTTCTCTGCGTACCACAAGATCATCGTCAAAATCCAACTCATTGTTGCTTAAAAAAGATTTGATGGAAACATTTTGTTTAACGGAAAAATACGCTTCTACAAACATTTTTTTTTCTTTATCGAGCAAAGCATTGGTATCCGCCCGTTCGCCCAATATTAAATTGAGAGCCCCCATTAAAATGCTTTTTCCTGCACCGGTTTCCCCTGTAATTATATTGAGGTGTTTTGAAAAATCGATCTGTATAGCTTCTATAATAGCGTAATTCTGTATGTGTAGTTTTTGCAACATATAAGGGGGCAAATTAGTTTTTTTTAACCACGAATTTTATATAATTCACTAATATTTAAAGATGCAGCACAATGAAAATAATTAGTGACAGATTGTTGTAAATGGAAGTAATATCAAACTGAATTTCATTATACGCTCCCGGTAGCAATCGGGATGTACGGACTGAAATTTCTGCCGAGCCAATGTGACTGAGCGTTTGTAAAGCTGTGTGCCGGCAGGCAGATACCGATGTGTGCCGATCGATTTCGGCATTGGACTAACTTAAAAATCCATTTGGTATAAAATAAAAAGCACCTCATGTAAATGAAGTGCCTTTTTTTTATGTTGCAACGATATTTTTATTTTATCTCGATACTGTCATTTAAGTCTGTATCTACCAGGATTCTTCCGCAGTTTTCACAAACAATTACTTTTTTACGCAATTTGATTTCACTTTGCTTTTGTGGTGGGATGGCATGAAAGCAACCGCCACAGCTGTCTCTTTCAATGGGCACAACAGATAAACCATTGCGATAATTTTTCCTGATACGATCGTAGCTAAGCAATAACCTTTCGTCTACATGGCTCCTTGCCTCATCTGCCTGCTTATTATAATGCTTTTCTTCTTTTTCTGTTTCACCTATAATTTTCTCTAATTCTCCTTTTTTCCCGGAGAGGTTGCCTTCTTTTGTGCTAACTGCTTTTTTAGCAGCTTCCAATTGTCTTGCCTTTTCGCCTATTTCTTCAGTTGCGTCTTTAATGTGCTTTTCGCAAAGTTTTACCTCTAGTGTCTGCATCTCAATTTCTTTATTGATAGCTTCAAACTCTCGGTTGTTCTTAACATTTTCACTTTGCTTTTCATATTTCTTAACAAGTGCTTCCGCTTCTTTAATGGCTTCTTTCTTTTGATTGATAAATTCCTGCATACCATTAATTTCCTCCTCTACCCTTGTTTGGCGGGCGTGCAAACCTTCAATTTCGTCTTCAAGATCTTTTACCTCCATTGGTAATTCACCTTTTAAAATCTGGATTTCATCCAGTTTACAATCAATTTTTTGCAAACGAACCAGTGATGTTAACTTTTCTTCTACTGAGAAATCTTTTACTGCAGCCATTGTAAGTTTATTAATTGTTAAGGGAAATATTGAACCGGGTTGGTGTTTATTCCTGTTTTTAGGACGGCGAAGGTAGTAAAATTTTCTTTCAAAATATCAAACAGCAAGTCTATTGTAAATTGCTCACTTTCATAATGGCCAATATCTGCAATTAGAATGTTGCCATCAGCATCAAAAAACTCGTGGTATTTTATATCTGCAGTAATATAAATTTGTGCGCCAGATGCAATGGCACTACCTATCAAAAAACTTCCTGCGCCCCCACATATAGCAATTCTTTTAACCATTTTACCGGTAAAGGCAGTATGCCTGATGCCCGATAAATTAAACTGCTGATTTATTATACCGAGGCATTCAGTTTCACTAATAGGCTCTGGTAGGTCGCCAATTAAACCACTTCCTAATTGTTGATGCTGATTTGCTACTGCAATAATATCATAGGCTATTTCCTCATAAGGATGTGCCAATTGCATGGCTTTAAGAATCGGCTGCTCCAGCCAATCGAAATAAATAACCTCTACTTTTATTTCATCGGCCGTAAATCGTTCGCCTTGCTTACCAATAAAGGGATTTGTACCCTGCCCTGCTTTAAATGTCCCTTTACCCGATGTATTAAAACTACATTCACTGTAGTTCCCAATTTGCCCGGCGCCAGCACTAAAAATAGCTTCTTTCAGTTTTTCAGCATGGGTTGCCGGCACAAATACCTGCAGCTTTTTCAACAGGTGGTTTTTAGGTTGCAATACCTGCCGGTTAATTAAACCTAATTTATCAGCAATTTTTCCATTTACACCCCATACTACATTGTCCAGATTGGTATGTATTGCATATATAGCGATATCATTTTTTATTGCCCTGATAATGGTTCTTTCAACATAGTTTTTACCGGTAAGTTTTTTAAGACCGCTAAATATAATGGGATGATGTGCCACCACCAGGTTACAGTTATTATCGATTGCTTCCTGGATAACCATTTCAATTGCATCTAACGCAACTATTATACCTGTACATTCCCATGCAGGATTACCTGTTAAAAGCCCCGCATTATCATAGTTTTCCTGCAACGTGGCTGGCGCCTTTTTTTCTAATGATGCTATAACTTGTTGTATCGTCATTTAATTAATTTTAATTCAGTTTATAAATTTCATCACCAATGATATAGATTTAGCAATTTACCATTGTATAACCATATTTAGCTGCAAGTGCACCACAGTGCAAAAATATTACCAGCAAATAAATTATATTATGTGCTGTATTCAGTTATCCACTTTATACAATTACTTACAAATAAAAACGTTCTTCCGTTTATTGTACCTATTCTACGCTATGCTACAACTATAATATGTCACAAAAAAATAGAGGGAAAAATATTTTTCGTAAGTTTGATAATATGGCCGTTTCCATTTACAACAAAAGGTTTATTATAGCAATAGTTTGTGCCAGCATGCTACTACTTTTTAGCTGTAAAAAAACTATCGAAACTATAACTGAAAACAGTTTAAAAAAACAGTTTGAAGATAACATTCTTAATAAAACATTTATTGTAGACCTTGCCACTGACACCAGCAACAACAAAACAAGTGAGTATACCGGTTACGACTTTGTTCTTTCCAAAACAACCTCTTACTTTGATGGGCCAATGACCGGGACAAAAGCCGGTGTTATATACACAGGAACGTGGGGTGTAAATGAAGATTTTAGTAAATTGGTGATCAATATCAATTCTCCCTCAATTCCCACAGAATTTATATTTTTAAACAGAGCCTGGAAGTTTACTAAAAAGGCTCTCCCCGTAATGGAACTTGCGCCCTGGGGAACTACCGACCCGAAAGTTTTACATATGCGAAGGCTTTAAAATATTTTAGTTCCTTTCTTTCATTATCATCACAATTTTTTGGCTTTTTTGGAGTTATGTTGTTAAGCCTTAATAGTTCTACTATCAAGGCAAACAACCATCCAAACAAATGCCGAAATCCTATGATGACAAAGATGGCTTTAAAGACAACGTTTTTATTTATTGTGTCGCTTGTAAGTTTCATTTTTACGCAGGCCCAGCTTACTGCTGATTTTATTGCTACACCAACCTCTGGTTGTAGTCCGCTGCTTGTTCGTTTTACTGACAAATCTACCGGCAATCCAAGTTCCTGGAAATGGGATCTGGGAAATGGAACCATTTCTTTTTTACAAAACCCTTCGGTTACTTATTTTAATCCTGGCAAATACAGCATAAAATTAGTTGCCAAAACATCCGCTAATGAAGATTCTGTTGTAAAAGTGCAATACATTGAAGTGTTGGATAAACCATTAGTACAGTTTGGGGCTGTAAATACCACAGGGTGTTTTCCACTGCCTGTACAGTTCCTTGATTCAACCTCAACAAGCAACAGTAATATTTCATCCTGGCTGTGGGATTTTGGTGATGGGATTATTTCCTCTTTAAAAAACCCTTTACATACCTATACATCAGCGGGGAATTTTAATGTAACACTCCAGATTGGTAATAACAGTGGCTGTTTGAGCACACTCACAAAAACATCGTTTGTACAAATCAATACGGGTGTGCTGGCAAAATTCACCAATAATTCGCCTAGCAACTGCAGCGCACCCATCTCCATTAATTTCCAAAACCAATCTGCGGGAACAGGTACCTTAAGTTACCAATGGTCGTTTGGAGATGGAAATAATGCTACTGATTCAAATCCAACACACATCTATTCATCTCCCGGAAATTATAGCGTTCGATTAATTGTAACCAATGGAAATGGATGTACTGATACCATTTTAAAACCCAATTTAATTTCGGTAGGGCAGGTTCGTGCCAATTTCAATGCGCCGGATTCTGCATGCCCAAACAAGAGCATACAGTTTTCCAACACGTCTTTGCCCTCTCCATCTTCTGTAAGCTGGAGCTTTGGAGATGGCAGCTTTTCATCTCAAATAAATGCAATAAAAACCTATACTGTTCCTGGAATTTACTCAGTAAAAATGCTGGCCAATTTTGGAGCTTGCAAAGATTCAGTAATAAAAAGTATTCGTATTTTACCAAAAGTAATTGTGAAATTTATTGCGGATGATACAACAAATTGTAAAACACCTTTTACGGTAAATTTTACCAACCAATCAATTAATGGCGTTAGCTATTTATGGCAGTTTGGGGATGGTGCAACCAGTAATGTAGAAAACCCAAACCATACTTACAATACCCAGGGAAGCTACACGGTAAAACTTAAAATTACTAATACCAATGGTTGTACAGACAGCTTAATTAAAACCAATTACATTGTAGTTAAAAAACCTGTTATCAGCTTCAAAAATTTACCCGACAGTAATTGTGCGCCATTTACAAAAAGTTTTTCAGCCAACATCAATACCGTAGATCCGGTAATTAGCTATTTATGGAATTTTGGAGATGGCAATAGCTCTACCAACGCAATCCCCACCAATACTTACAGTGCAGCAGGCATTTATCCAATATGGCTTAAAATAACGACAGCTGGCGGCTGCACAGATAGCACAGGTATTACGAGAGGGATAATTGTTAATGATAAACCGGTTGCAAATTTCTCTGCAACTCCTACCAACACTTGTGCTAAAACCGCTATCAACTTTTCAGATTTAACTACCCCGGCAGCAACGGCCTGGTTATGGAATTTTGGAAATGGTGCAACATCTACCGCTAAAAACCCCATCTATCTATACAGTGATACCGGCACTTTCGATATCACCTTAATTGCCTGGAACCGGGGTTGCCGTGACACGGTAAAATTTACCAAATACATACACATAAGTCCTCCTGTTGCAAAATATATTGTAGCAAATAATTGCAGCAAACCCTATGAAAAAATTTTTACGGATCAATCGCAGGGTGCAGATGAATGGTATTGGGATTTCGGCGATGGCAGTACCTCTACCATAAAAAGCCCGGTTCATACGTACACAAGTACCGGAATATTCAATACTTCATTGCGGGTAGTGAATAGTGCTTCGGGCTGCGATTACACCGCATTTAAAACCGTGCAGGTAATAAATGTAGCATCACAATTTATTGCTTCGGATACAACAATTTGTAAAAGCACAACTATCAACTTTACAACCAACCTTAGCCTGAGTGAAGTAAGTAATTTTAATTGGAATTTTGGCGATGGCAGTTTACCTGTAAGCTCCATAAAAAACACCATTAGTTACACCTACACAAAAGCCGGAAATTATACTGTAAAATTGATTATCACCAATTTATTGGGTTGCAAAGATACCCTGGTAAAAAATAATTACATAAGAGTAAACGGCCCCACTGCAAAATTTGGAGCGGCAGTAAAAGGAACCTGTTTAAAAAGTCAGGTAAATTTTAATGATAGCAGCATTACTGATGGCATTCACCCCATTACAAGCTGGGTGTGGACTTACGGAGATAATACTATAGATACTTTAACATCAGCACCTTTTCAACATACTTATTTAACTGCTGGCAGTTACCTGGTAAAATTAAAAATAACGGATAACCAGGGATGTGTAGATAGCGCAAAGTTGTTGAGCAATATTATTGTTTCTCAGCCATTGGCTAAATTTACTACTGTTGATTCATTAACCTGCCCTGGAAAACAAATTCAGTTTAAGAACCAGTCAACCGGTCTTAATTTATTATACCAATGGACCTTTGGAGATAATTCTACTACAACAAGTTCTCAAAATCCTGTTCATGTTTATGCTGCGGATGGAAGCTATTCTGTAAAGTTGAAAGTTACAGATCAGTATGGCTGTGAAGACAGTATTGCGAAAACTTCGTTCGTAAAAATCGCTTCGCCCGTTTCACGTTTTTTTATGAGTGACTCCGTAAGTTCCTGCCCTCCATTGATAGTTAATTTTACAGACTCCTCCAGCAACGTTGTAAGCAGTATTTGGGATTTTGGAGACAACACTTTTGCCAATAATAATAACCCTGTTCACTTTTATTCTTATCCCGGCACATTCAATGTAAAACTGACTGTAACCGGCCCCGGAGGCTGTACAGACGTTTCTGAAAGACAGATTAACATAAGCGGTCCTAGAGGAAGTTTTACTTACAAACCAATCAATGGTTGCAAGCCGCTGAAGGTAAGTTTTACTGCAACTGTTTTTAATAACCCTTCCATCATCTGGGATTTTAATAATGGCGCTATACAAAGCTCCCCCGATACTGCAATCACTTACACATATACCTACCCGGGCTCTTATGTTCCTAAAATGATATTGGTAGATCCAAATGGCTGCCAGGTGCCTATCAGAGGAAAGGATACCATTATTGTAAGTAGCGTAAGTACCAATTTTAGTTTTTTAAATAAACCGATTTGCGATTCGGGCAATGTATCTTTTAAAGACTCTTCAATAAGCAATGATGCTATTACAGGATACCAATGGAATTTTGGAGATGGCAACACTTCTTCACTAAAAAATCCAACTCATTTTTACAATGGCACAGGATTAAAATTCCCATCGCTAATTGTAACCACACAGCATGGTTGCACAGATACATTGAAAACAACCGTTCCAATAAAAATAGTAGCTTCTCCACAAATAGCTACTATTGCATCGGCCAATGGTTGTGTGCCGTTGAAGGTAACATTCAATAGCCGGCAAGTGGTACAGGATACTTCGTCCCTTAGCTGGAAATGGGATTTTGCAAACGGTAATACATCAAATATTTCCACACCGCTGGTACAAACTTACACTGCGGCAGGTGTTTATTCAATTCGTCTAATAGCAACAAACAGCACTGGTTGTACAGATACAGCTGTCACCAATATTGAGGCCTATGGAATTCCTGCTGTAGATGCAGGACCGGATTCTATTATCTTATGCAAAGGAAGCAGCATTACTTTAAACGCCACAGGAGCTTTAAACTATAGCTGGTTGCCTGCTACCGGATTAAGTTGCAGCAATTGCGCCAGTCCATCAAGTAGTATAAGTTCCGATTTAAAGTATGTGGTAACCGGAACTACCGTTTATGGATGTAGTGCAAAAGATACAATTGTGGTTAATGTGAAAGATAAATTTGTTTTCACCTACAGCAAATCAGATAGTGTTTGCAAAGGCAGTTCAAAAAAACTCACCGCAGCAGGTGGCAATAATTATAGCTGGACACCTACAATAAATTTAGACAATGCTGCAAGCAGCACTCCAACTGTGCAGCCAGACACAACCACTCTTTACAGGGTTATTGCCGGAGATAATGTTGGATGTTTTAAAGACACTGGTTACATTAATATAATAGTAAACCCTTTACCTACTGTAGAAGCCGGCTTAGATAAAACAATTAATGTAGGACAGGTTTATGATCTTGTTCCTACCATATCGCCTGATGTTATTTATGTAGACTGGCAGCCAACTACAGGGTTGTTCAGAAACGTATATCCCGGTATTACTATAAAGCCAACCGAAAATACAGAATATACTGTGCTGGTAAAAAACAAAGGAGGATGTGCCGCAAGAGACAGAGTAAATGTAATTGTTATTTGCAATGGCGCCAATGTGTTTATGCCCAATACATTTTCACCAAATGATGATGGCATTAATGATGTATTTTACCCAAGAGGAACGGGCCTGTTTAAAATAAAAAAATTACAGATTTTCAGTCGCTGGGGGGAGCTGGTATTTGAAAAAAACAGTTTTAATGCAAATGATGCAGGCTTTGGGTGGAATGGCACTTTTAAAGGACTTAAACTAAATCCGGAAGTATTTGTTTACTCAATAGAAATTATTTGCGAAAACAATAGTATTCTAACTTATAAAGGAAATATTGCTTTAGTAAAATAGCTATTTTGAAATCATTAATAAAAGAGTCGGCTATTTAGCCGGCTTTTCTGTTGGTTAGGTTTTTGATACATAGTAAGTACTTTTAAAATAATGGTAGTGAAACACTGTTAATAATTTATTTAAACTCTTTAATAAATATTGTTCGAAAAATATTTAAAAAATTTATTATAACTTAGGATTTGCGAAAGCTTTATGATACCCCAAATAAGGAATATTAATTTTCGGATAAGGCATGCAGTGTTGATAGCATGTTTAATGTATTGGGGTAATGTTTACAGTCAGCCTGTTGCTAATTTCTCTGCCGGACCTCTTGAAGGATGCGCCCCTTTAACCGTTCGCTTTATAAATACTTCCAGTGGAAATCCAACTTCTTTAAACTGGAACCTGGGTGATGGAACGCTTTCGGTGCAGCAAAACCCCACTATTACTTACTCAACCCCCGGCATATATACTATAACCCTTACAGCGAGTAATGCATCAGGAAGCAACACCCTAACAAGACAACAATACATAAGAGTATTTGATAAGCCAACAGTAAATTTTCTGTCGACCGATACCTTAGGTTGCTCCGTTTTTAGTACAGGTTTTATAGATGGAAGCAGCTCCACTTCCGGTAGTATCATAGCATGGGAATGGGATTTTGGAGATGGAATTACTGACATTCAACAAAATCCAACGCACAATTATACAACATCGGGTTACTTCGATGTTACACTTAGGGTGGCCAATGCAGGAGGCTGTATCAATGCGTTGAGTAGACCGCAATACATCCATGTGCAGCCCAAATTAGCAGCTGCATTCAACTTTACGAAAGGATTAAGGTGTAAACCACCGGATACTATCAGTTTCACCAATCTTTCTACAGGGAGTGGTATACTTAATTATAGCTGGGATTTTGGCGATGGAATAACCTCTACCGCAGTCAATCCATCCCACTCTTATACAAATGGTGGATTTTTTTCCCCTAAACTGATTGTACAAAATGACATTGGATGTGCAGATACCCTGTTGATGAAAGACTCGTTGGTTATTAAAAATAATTTGTCGGTAATTAGTGGAAAAGATAGTGTTTGCATTGGCTCTACGGCAGCATTTATTAATACCTCAGTACCCACTCCCGTTAGTTCTTTCTGGAATTTGGGAGATGGTTCTCTTAACAGCAATTCATCAGTCACTAAAAAATGGGATTCTGCAGGTATTTATACAATTAAGCTGGTAAATAACTATGGTACCTGTTTAGATTCTGTTATTAACAATGTAACAGTGTTGAATTTACCAATAGTTAAAATCAGCACCAACGACAGCAACTCCTGCAAAGCACCATTCACTGTAAACTTTACTGACTTAACTGCAAATGCTGTAAACTGGCAATGGGATTTTGGAGATGGCAACATCGCTTCTACAAGTAATCCATCAAATACATTTAATTCGCTTGATAGCTTTGATATAACTTTAATTGTAACCAATGCAGCCGGCTGTATAGATACCGGCAAATTCAATAATTTCATTAAAGTAAGCAAACCGATAGCAAAAATTGCCAATATGCCCAATGGCGGGTGTATACCGTTTACTTTTATCCCGGTTGCAGCCCAATTAGCAGTAGATGGTATTGCAAGTTACTTTTGGGATTTGGGCAATGGAACCACCTCTACGTCCATTAATCCAGTTGCTTCTTATCCTATTGTTGGAAATTATTCTATCAAGCTAATTATCACTACCAATGATGGCTGCATTGATTCAACAGAAATGATCAATGGAATAAAAGTAAACACCAAACCTGCGATAGATTTTTCTGCATCTCCCACCACACAATGCGCTAATACTCCTGTACAATTTACCGATCTTACTCCTTCGTCAGACAAATGGTTGTGGACTTTTGGAAACGGCACTTCATCCACCACTAAAAACCCCACTGCTAAGTATAAGGACACCGGAACTTATACTATTCGTTTAATAGCATGGAGCAATGGATGTAGCGACACACTCACAAAAACAAAATACATAACGATAAGCCCCGGCATTGCACGCTTTAAAACGGTGTATAAGTGTACAGATCGATTGCAGGTTACTTTTATTGACACTTCAATAATACCACAAAGCTGGCTATGGAATTTTGGTGATGGCACTACTTCTAATACTCAGAATCCGGTTCATACCTACAGTGCTGGTCAAAATTATACGGTAAACTTAACGGTTACCAATGGCAGCTGCACAGATACAACATCTGCCCTTATTTATACCGGCAGCGCAATTGCTGATTTTAAATCTTCGAAAGATTCTATTTGTAAATCTGATTCTGTTTTATTTACAATTACACCGGCAACGCCTTTAAGAGTTGTAAAATATATATGGGATTTTGGCGATGGATTTACCCAAACTACAACGAAAACCGCTATAAGTCATTTCTATAACATCGGAGGAATTTACACAGTAAAACTATTTTCGCAAGATGTAAATGGCTGCACAGACTCTATCATCAAGACCAATAAAATTACTGCCTTTGCTCCTAAGGCAAATTTTTCATTAAGTTCAGCAACAGGATGTTTTCCATTAACGGTAAATTTTATTGACAGTTCTGTTAATCCATACGGCAGCAATAATATTGCCAGCTGGCAATGGGGTTTTGATGATGGTAAAAACAGCTCTTTTAACGCTCCCCTACCTTCTCAGGTAAATCATTTTTATGATACTGCAGGGAAATTTTTTCCATCATTAAAAATAATTGATTCCTTAGGATGTGCTGATAGTATAAAGTATGTTACAGCACTGGTAGTATCCAAACCAGTAGCCGATTTTACTGAACCGGAAATCAACACCTGCCGTAACCAAAATATACAACTGGTTAATACTTCCAAAACAAATATCATCAATAGTGAATGGCTTTTTGGCGATGGCACTACATCTAACCAATTTAATGCTGTAAAGGCATTTACAGTAAATGGCAACTACAATACAAAGCTGGTTGTTACAGATTTTTATGGCTGCAAAGACTCCGTCGAAAAAATAAATTATTTTAAAATTCAGGATGTAGCAGCCTCTTTCGAAATTAATGATTCTGTGGGAACCTGCGTACCCTTTAAAGTTACCTTTAACAACACATCACAATACGCAACATTCCAAACATGGGATTTTGGTGATAGCGTTTTATCTAGTCTCGTTAACCCAACCCACTACTTTACTGACCCTGGAACCTACCTTGTAACACTTACAGCAAAACGAGTTGGGAATTGCCAAAGTGTAGCAACAAAATCAATCGAAATATTCGTGCCTACTGCATCATTTTCATATTTAGCAAATCAGGGCTGTGCACCGGTAACTGTTAACTTTAAAGTTTCAACTTCTGCAAAAGTGAGTTACCTGTATGATTTTAATGATGGCAATACATTTGAAACCGCAGATTCCAGTTATACCTACAATTATAACTTACCGGGCAGTTTTATTCCTAAAGTAATTCTAAAGGATTCTTCTGGTTGCCTTGCGGTATTACAAGGCACTGATAGTATTAATATTTATAGCAGTAAAGTTAATTTTGGCGTAAATGATACCATATTTTGTGATATTGCAAATGCTAAATTCACAGACTCTACATTATCGGGAAGTGCTGTAAAAAATTACAACTGGAGTTTTGGCGATGGCACATCTTCTTCTTTGCAAAATCCTACACATTCATATATATCACCGGGGAAATATACAGTAGGATTAATCATTGAAACTGCCTACGGATGCAGAGATACTTTGGTAAAAGATAATTTTATACAATTGGCTACAAATCCGCAGATAGCCATTACCGGTAATAATATTTTTTGCGGCCCTGCAGACGTTTTACTACAAGGCAATTTAATAAGCTCCGATACATTTGCTATACAATGGAATTGGAAATTTGGAAATGGCAATACAGCTAATATGCAAAACCCACCTTCTCAATCTTATAAATTACCCAACACGTATCCTGTTCAATTAATAGCAACCAGCAGCAGTGGTTGTGCAGACACGGCCAATACATTGGTAATTATACATCCTTTACCCACCACTTTTGCTGGTAATGACACCACCATATGTCTTAACAATACAATACAACTCCAGGCAACGGGTGCCAATTCCTATGTTTGGAAACCAATCTCGTTATTAAGTTGTGATAGTTGCAGTAACCCTATTGCGTCTTTATCGGACAATACAAGTATTTACGTAACAGGTAGTACAATTTTTGGTTGTGAGACAACAGACACCATATTTATCAAGGTGAAAAAGCCCTTTGTTTTACATGGTTTGCAGCCGTCCGATACTATTTGTGGAAACGAGAAATTACAACTATCGGTAAGCGGAGCAGAAAATTATATTTGGTCGCCGCCCAACGGATTAAATAACAGCAATATCCCTAACCCTATTGCATCACCAACAGTAAATACTATCTATAAAGTAACAGGGTACGATAGCAGCAATTGTTTTAGAGACAGTGCATTTATCAGCCTGCTTGTATTTAAAAAACCAACTGTAGATGCCGGGGAAGATAAACTAACCAGTATCGGAAAACCAGTGACTATTACTCCGCAGTTTTCTGCTGACGTAATTCAATGGATCTGGGAGCCTGCAACCTATTTAAATTGCAGTGATTGCCCCAGTCCTGCGGCAACTCCGGATTTTAATACCACTTATAAACTCACCGTTAAAAATAGCGGAGGTTGCCAGGCGAGTGATAATATGACTGTTAAACTTACCTGCGATAAAAGCAACCTATTTATTCCCACTGCCTTTACACCTAATAACGATGGCATTAATGATTACTTTTATCCAATAAGTGCGGGTGTATTTAAGATACAATCATTAAGGATATTTAACAGGAACGGAGAGTTGGTTTTTCAAAATGGAAGCTTTAAGCCCAACGATAAAACCAAAGGATGGGATGGCAAATACAAAGGCCAGATTGCTGATACCGGCAACTATGTTTATACCATAGAAATTATTTGCAACAATAACAATTCATTAAGTTTTTCTGGAAATATTTTGTTGTTGAAATAATAAAAAAGTACCGCAACCGTTTAGTAAAAGACGAAAGTCAATATCCAAACACCAAACAAGAATCCTATTTTATGAAAACAATACTACACAAATTTGTGTGGGGTGTGTTACTTCTTTTTGCCTCATCACAAGTACAATCCCAGGATATACATTTTTCACAATTCTTTGAAGCACCACTTTTACGCAACCCGGCATTGGCTGGTTTATTTACTGGTGATTTAAGAATACAGGCAGTGTATCGCACACAATGGCAAAGCGTAACTGTTCCATATCAAACCACTTCTTTAAATGGAGAATATAAATTACCCATTGGAAAAAGTGAAGATTTTTTAACACTGGGTGGCCAAATATTATATGACAAAGCAGGCACAGTTGCAATGACCTCAACACATGTAATGCCTGCAATAAACTATCACAAATCTTTAAGCGCTGAACGAAATATGTATCTATCTCTGGGATTTATGGGAGGTTTGGTACAGCGTAGTTTAGACAGAAGCAAAATAACTACCAACAGCCAGTTTGATGGCAACGCATACAATGGAGGTTTGGCAGATGGAGAGAATTTCGCCAGTACATCTTACAGCTATTTTGATGGAACAGCAGGCCTCAGTTTTAATACACAGTTGGGAGATAATCCCGAAGACAATCTATTTTTTGGTGTAGCTTATCATCATTTTAACAAGCCCTCCAACATTAGTTTTTATGGAAATTCTAAATTAGAGATGGCGCCAAAATGGGTATACTCTGCCGGTGTACGAATGAACACAACGGAATACTCTTATGTAACTTTTCATGGAGACTTTATTTCACAAGGACCGAACACCCAAATTATTGGCGGCATGATGTATACGTACAAACTGGATGACAGTTTTGATCCAAAATTTCTTATACATGGTGGTGCATTTGTCCGCTGGAAAGACGCCATTATCCCCGTAGCTAAAGTTGAAATGAGACCATTGGCTATCTCAGTAAGTTATGATGCCAACGTATCTCAATTATCTGCAGCAACTGGTGGCCGGGGCGGTTTTGAAATGGCAATTTCTTATCAAAAATATATTAGCAGAGACAACTCAAGCAAGGAAGCAGTGAGGTGTCCAAGATTTTGATTATCTAAACCCATAGTCCGAGAGTCGTAGCCTAACTACAAGAGCTTTTGTTTTTATGGATTGTTTGGATAATTAAAGCCCCAGGGATGGGGCTTTTTTGTGTTCGCAATATTTTTTAAAAATAATTAACTAACTATACGTTAAACCTGAAATGCATAACATCACCATCTTTTACAAGGTATTCTTTTCCCTCTATTCTCAATCTGCCATTTTCCCTGCAGGCAGCTTCTGATTTGTATTGTATAAAATCATCGTAGCCTATTACTTCTGCTTTAATAAAACCTTTTTCAAAATCTGTGTGTATTACACTTGCAGCTTGTGGTGCTTTCCATCCCTGATGAATTGTCCAGGCCCTCACCTCTTGTACGCCAGCTGTAAAATATGTAGACAGGTTTAATAATTTATAAGTAGAATGAATCAAACGATCCAATGCAGGCTCAGTCATTTTATATTCTTCCATAAACATAGCTTTGTCATCAGCATTGTCAAACTCTGCAATTTGTGACTCGATGGCGTTGGTCATTACAATTACTTCGTTGCCTTCGTTTTTTACCGCTTCAATTAAAGCGTCAGAAAATTTGTTGCCAGTATGCATACTTGCCTCATCTACATTGGCTACATATAAAATGGGTTTATCACTTAGTAAAAAAATATCCGACAATACCAATTTATCTTCTTTAGATAAATCAAGAGAAAGAATATTCTTTCCTTTTTCCAGGTGCTGTTTACAATTTAATAAAACATCCAACTCTGCCTTTAATTTTGTATCTGTCTTTGCTAATTTTTCCGTACGCTGAATTTTTTTATCAATACTTTCCAGGTCTTTCAACTGTAACTCCGTCTCAATAATTTCTTTATCAGCAATAGGATTAATAGCCCCTTCCTCCCTTAAAATATTTTCATCTTCAAAACACCTGATCACATGAATGATAGCATCAACCTCCCGGATATTGGCCAAAAATTTATTACCCAGCCCCTCTCCTTTACTAGCGCCTTTTACCAACCCGGCGATATCAACAATTTCTATTTGTGTAGGAACTATCCTGTTTGGCTGAACTAACTCTGCCAGTTTATCCAACCTGGGATCGGGTACATTTACTAAACCAATATTTGGTTCGATGGTACAAAAACGATAGTTGCTGGCCTGTGCCTTTGCACTATTGCTTACTGCATTAAATAAAGTTGATTTTCCCACATTTGGTAATCCTACAATGCCTGCTTGTAATGCCATTGGTATATTTTTTATTTGTTTTTTTATT
>JBBQEA010000057.1:0-23909 GCA_038320245.1 Chitinophagales bacterium
AAAGGAGTAAAGGCAACCGATGAAATGAGCGGCACTTCTTTTGAAATTTCCGGTAAAATTGTTATCAATGCTACAGGTGTATTTGCAGATGAAGTATTACAAATGGCTGAGGGCAACAAAGAGCAAACAATTGCGCCATCGCAGGGAATTCACCTGGTGGTTGACAAGCATTTTTTTAAAGGAAGTGTTGCGTTGATGATTCCTAAAACGGAGGATGGAAGGGTACTTTTTGCGATACCCTGGCACGATAAATTATTGTTGGGTACCACAGATACACCGGTTGAAAATATCACCACCGAGCCCAAACCTTTGAAAGATGAAATTGATTTTATCATTCACCATTTTAACTTGTATGCCTCAACAAAAATTGGGTATAACGATGTGTTGAGTGTGTATGTTGGCTTAAGGCCACTGGCAAAAACCGGTAGCGAAAAAAAGACGGCTGTAATGCCACGAGATCATCATATCGTGCTGTTGCCTTCCGGACTTATTCATGTAACCGGTGGTAAATGGACCACCTACCGAAGCATGGCAGAACATGCAGTGGATAAAGCTATTGCCTCGGCAGGGTTAAAAAAATTAGCTTGCAAAACCCAGCACATGAAGCTGCATGGATGGACTGCATCCAATGTAGCATCCTATTTATCAATCTATGGTTCAGATGCAGTACTTATCAAAAAGCAAATTGATTCTGATGCAACTTTGGCAGAAAAAATTCATCCCAAATATCCATATACAAAGGCAGAAGTAATTTGGATGGTACAACATGAAATGGCAATAACAGTTGAAGATATCCTGGCAAGAAGAATTCGCCTGTTGTTTTTAGATGCCAAAGCGGCCATGGAAGCCGCCCCAGTTGTTGCCACAATTATGGCTACCGAAATGAATAAAGATGCAGCCTGGGAAAAACAGCAGGTAGATGATTTCAGAAAGTTGGCAGCAGGGTACCTCATTTATGATCTGTGATGTTTGATTTGTGATTTATGATCCGTGATTTATGATTTGTGATTTATGAAGTTTGATTTATAAATCATGATTTGTGGACAGCTAAGATATTATTAGAAACATCAAATAACTCCCCTTCAGGGGATGGGGGTAAACAGCATTGAAAAAATTAGAAACGTCAAATAACTCCCCTTTAGGGGATGGGGGCAAACCCCTCAAATAACTCCCACAAACGATGGGAACCTAAACCTTAAACCAACTATTATGACTCCTTTTGTTGCAGAATTTGTAGGAACCTCACTAATGATTTTATTAGGAAATGGCGTAGTAGCCAATGTAGTATTAAGCAAAACCAAAGGCAATGGCGGCGGCTGGATTGTTATTACATTTGGTTGGGCCATGGCTGTGTTTGTTGGCGTATATGCAAGTGCTGCCGGCAGTGGCGCCCATTTAAATCCTGCAGTAACCATTGCCCTTGCCATGAAGAGTGGCGATTGGGGCAATGTGCCAATATATATTGCTGCACAAATGTTGGGTGCCATGTTTGGAACCCTGTTGGTATGGCTTAGCTATCGCCAGCATTTTCAAGCAACCGATGATAAGGATTTAAAGCTTGCTGTATTTTGCACAGCACCTGCTATCCGCAATTCGTTAAACAATTTTATTGCTGAAGTAATCGGCACGTTTGTTTTGATAATGGGTGTGTTGTTGTTAAGCTCATCCGAATCAAAGCTTGGCTCGATTGATGCATTACCGGTTGCATTTCTGGTATTGGCAATTGGTTTATCACTGGGTGGTACTACAGGTTATGCCATTAATCCTGCAAGAGATTTAGGCCCAAGGATTATGCACTTTATTTTGCCTATTAAAAACAAACGGGACAGCGATTGGGGATATAGCTGGATACCAGTTTTGGGGCCTATTGTTGGTGCAGTCCTGGCAGTGCTGGCGTTTAAAATATTGTAATCATTATTCCTTCACCAGGTTATTGATCATTCCATTAAAAATAAAATAATGAAAGGGTAAAACTGCGTACCAGTAAAGCCTTCCCCAAAGTCCTTTTGGGCGAAAGGTAGCTGTTTGCTTCAATTGAAATGCTCCCTCCACTTTTACTATTTTAAACTCCAGCCAGGCCTCGCCGGGTAGTTTCATTTCTGCAAATAACAGCAGGCGCTGGTTTTGTTTATCGGCAATTAATACCCGCCAAAAATCCAGCGCATCACCGGGGTGGATGGCATTGGTATTGGTTCTGCCTCTTCTTAAACCAACACCGCCTGCTGCTTTATCCATCAGGCCCCTCAGCTTCCATAAAGTATTGCCATAGTACCAGCCTTTTTTGCCTCCAATGCTCCAGATATTTTCCAGTACTTTTTCTTCTTTAATGGTAAGCATTCTGGTTTTAGAATCTTTAAAGCAACCATATACGGGCACTTCAATATTGTTCATCCAGTTTTGGTTGGCGTTGCTGCTGCTGAAAGAATCTTTCCAGCTGCTGAGGACCATGTTTTGTTCTACTTTTTGAAAGGCTAGTTGTACAGCCGTTTTGTAGGGTAAAAGTTTAATGCCCAGTTCCGCTGCCAGATTATTGGGCGTGGCAATAATATTAATCTTCATACTATTCACCAGGTTTACCGCAAGCGGGTAACTGGTAGAAGTGATAAAGTACAGCCAATAGGAGGATAACCTCGGTGTCATAATCGGCAATGTAAATATCCAGCGTTTTAAGCCTCTTACTTCAGCAAACTGAGTCAGCATTTGCCGGTAGCTCAATACTTCCGGACCACTTATATCAAAATGTTGATGATAGGTATTTTCTTTCAGTAAGGAAGCAGATAAAAATTCTATTACATTTCTTACAGCGATTGGCTGGCATTGTGTATTGAGCCATTTTGGTGTAATCATCACCGGAAGTTTTTCTACCAGATCACGGATAATTTCGAAAGAGGCACTGCCCGAACCAACAATAATACCTGCCCTGAATACGGTAAGAGGGATACTGCTTTTATTCAAGCGATGTTCAACCGCAAGTCTTGAATGCAGGTGTTTGGAAAGTTGCTCTTCGTTTACAATTCCGCTGAGGTAAATAATTTGTTTGCAATTTGTTTTTTCAATGAGTTGAATAAAGTTTTCAGCAGCGGCTAGTTCCTTGCTTTCAAAATCACCGCTGCTACTCATGGAGTGAATTAAAAAATAGGCAACATCTATTTCAATGGGAAAAATTTTGTTGGAAGGATCTTCTAGAAAATCAACTTCAATGATGCTGATATTTTCATGTATGTGGTCAGCTTCAAAGCGGCTTTTGTTGCGAACGCAGCAAAACAGCCGGTGGCCTGCATCCAGCAACACTGGTATCAATCGCTGCCCGATGTAGCCATTGGCGCCCGTAATTAATATATTCATGGCAAAGCAATTTAAAATTGAAATTGATGGTAACTACTACAATAGGGTGGTTTATTTGTTTAGATCTGCTTATCATTGGTTGCAACTTAATTTTTTGCAAGCCAGCATATAAATTGTTACAGCATTTGCGAAAGGTATTGAATTTAATACTGTAATGCTCCTTTAATGGATATGGGTAAAAGTGAAAATTTGAGCTACATGCTAATGATTGAAAACCGGGTTTATTATTTTTTATAGAAAAATCTTAAGTATTTGTTAATCAAAATTTAAGGTGCAGCAGTGTTATCATTTCAATGTCTTGTGTGTTAAACTTAACGTTATGAAAAAATTTTTAGCAGCATTGGTTTGTATTTTTATGGTTCAACTGGTACAGGCACAGATTCAAAAAGGTAGTCTTTTTTTGGGCGGTTCGCTTTCGGCAGGCAGTAATAAATATGAGTCTACCTCAACCATCAATAAAAATTCCAGCTGGTCAATTAACCCACAGATTGGCAAAGCAATTGACCTCAATAAAATAATCGGTTTACAAATTTATGTTGGTGGTAATGCAGAGGAAAGTTCAACTGCTGGTATGGCCTTAAATAGAAATGTATCCACTGCTTATGGACTCGGTGTTTTTTACAGGCAATATTTTCCGCTTGCTGCCAAATGGGCCATGTTTGCAAATGCAGGAGTTGATGGGCGCTATGGTAGCGGTGAAACAAAACTGAGTGGAATTAAAACGGGTAAAAATAATGGTTGGGTATTCTCTGCGGCTATTACGCCCGGCATTAGTTATAAGGCTGGGAAAAGCATTTGGTTAGAAGCTGCATTGAGTAACCTTTTTCTAATAAATTATTCTTCTGATAAACAAAACTCAATCGATCAAAGCGGGCAGATTTTTTCTACTATTAAGCGAAATAGTTTTAACACCGGAGTAAATTTAAGTGGATTTAATTCCATTGCTGTTGGGTTGCGTTGGATTATTCAAAAGTAATTAGCTTAGTATTTAGACCAAAGCATAGGTTGACGAAGATTGACCGGATACTTCTCAACGGCATCAGAAAAAAGGCTTTAAAAATTTGAATTCCAGTGGTAGGTAAGCATGCTTATAAACAAGATATATTATTATAGGAATTGACAGCGACGTTGATGGGTGCGAAAAATAAAAATAGCCGCCATGAAGACGGTAAAAAATATATCCAGCTGTTTTAGAAAGATATCTGGTGGAAAAGTATTTATAGAAATTCGCAGCTATATCATAACAATGCAAAAACATGAATTAGGCTTATTGAATTCAATACATTTTGCAGTATTAAACAAGGCATATATGCCAGCATAAATTTTGGTTATCCACAATGTTATTATGCTTAAATTGGCGCAAATTATCATTTCGATGAAAAGTATCTTTTTAGTAGTTATTTTATTATTCTTAAAAGTTTTATCTGTCAATTGCATTGCACAGCAATTGGTTTGGAGCGAAGTATTACCTGGCGTTTGGAAAGCTGTTGCAGGTAAACCTGAAGCATATAATTTAATAAATGCTTCAGGTGTATTGCCGAACAAAACAGCCATTGCAAGCATTGGAAATACAGGTTTTCCATTCAATAAAACTGATATCGCTGCAAAAATAATTGACGGTAAAACCTACCTGCGTTTTCCGTTAATTAAAGAAGAGCAGTTGTATGGCTTCGGTTTAAATTTTCAAACCGTTCAGCAGCGTGGAAAAATTATGCAATTGCATGTTGACCATTACGACGGAAGGGATAATGGCCGTACACATTCGCCAATGCCTTTTTATGTTTCTTCCAACGGCTATGGGATTTTTATCAATTCTGCCAGATATCTGGATGTGTATGCCGGCACCGGAGTTAGAAAGGACAGTAAAAATAAACCTGCTGAACAAGACAGGAACACCGATAAAAACTGGGATGCCCAACCTTATTCAGATGCGGTAGAAATATTAGTGCCTGCGGCAGGTGTGGAAATTTATGTTTTTGCCGGGCCCTCCATGCTGGATGCAGTTAGAAGATTTAATTTATTTAATGGCGGGGGATGTTTACCCCCACGTTGGGGATTAGGGTTTACACAAAGGGTGAAATCTTTGTACAATGCAGCCGAAGTTAAAAGAGAGGCGGATGATTTTGAAAAAAAAGGTTACCCATTAGATTTTATAGGGCTGGAGCCTGGGTGGCAAAGCAAATCATATCCTGGTAGTTTTGAATGGGATCCAACAAGGTTTCCTGAACCCCAAAAATTTGTTTCGGAAATGCTTGCAAAAAACATACGGCTCAATTTATGGATCAATCCTTACGTTTCTGCGCATGCACCATTTTATAAAAATATATTGCCTTACACTGCTTCTCATATGGTATGGAATGGTGCGGTACCTGATTTTACTATGCCGCAAGCACGTAAATATTTTTTTAGTCAGTTAAAAAACAATCAAATTAATTTAGGGGTAAGTGGTTATAAAATTGATGAAGTAGATGGATTTGACTTTTGGCTTTGGCCTGATGTTGCAACTTTTCCAGGAGGTATTGCTGCGGAGCAAATGAGGCAAACCTATGGCGTTTTGTTACAACGTTACAGCACCGAAGTTTTTCACCAGCAAAATAAAAGAACATACGGATTGGTGAGAGCATCCAATGCAGGTGCTGTTTCTTTTCCCTATGTTATTTACAATGATTATTACAAACATGAAGATTTCATTACGGCATTAATCAACAGCGGCTTTTCGGGTGTGTTGTGGACACCCGAAGCAAGGGCCTCTGATAGCAGCGAGGAATGGCTGCGGCGTATGCAGACAGTTGTGTTTTCGCCCATGGCAATGATAAATGCCTGGGCGAGCGGCACTAAGCCCTGGTCGTATACAGATGTTGCGCCGCAGGTAAAAGAACTTGCATTGCTGCGTATGCAGATGGTGCCTTACTGGTACACCGCTTTTGCAAAATATCACTTTGAAGGTATTCCGCCGTTTAGGGCAATCAACCTGGAAGAAGGATTCAATCATCCAAATATTTCAACTGGCAGTGTAAATGCAAACCTGCAGGAAAATCCCTACCTGCTTGCTACTATGAAAGAAATTAAAGACCAATACATGGCTGGAGAATATTTATTGGTTGCGCCCATATTTACAGGAGTTAAAACACGTGAAGTTATTTTACCCAAAGGCAATTGGTATGATTTCTATACAGGGAAATATGCCGGAAACGGTGAAACAATTACCATCACTTCTAACCTGGATAAAATTCCTGTTTTTGTGAAAGACGGCGCTATCATTCCAATGCAACCACCATTGCTGCATGCTGCAAAAATTGGAGAAAAGGTTGCGATTGAATTTAGACACTATGGAGAAAAAAATGGCTTGTATAAATTATATGATGACGATGGAGAGACTTTTAACTATGAAAAAGGTGATTATACCTGGCTTACTGTAACCATGAAAAAGAATAGTAAAGGCGAATGGGACGGTGTTATATCAGCGCCTGAAAAAAATAAGGCTTATACAGTTGGTATTGTAAGTTGGAAACATGTTGGGCCATAAAAACTACATGTTAATTAGCAGGTTTAGGAGTTTAGAATAGAGCCCACATAACAAACAATTAAAATACCAACGTTGAATTTGTTTAACTGTTATTTTTTTGCATTATCTGGTTTTTCAAAAACAATCGCCATAACACATTCTGTGGAAAAAGCCCAACAGCGATAAAATCCTGAACGGAGCGTCGCCAATGAAGTTCAATCAGGGCACCACCGTCGGTCTCCAAAAAAAACAAAATCCCAAATTTCAAATTTCAATACGCAACCCTTACCTTTGCCGCCAAAAATCAGGACTACTTATAAATAAAATATAATTTATGGCCAACACCGGTAAAATAAAATCAATCATCGGCGCTGTGGTTGACGTTCAGTTCGACAACGACAGCAATCTCCCCGAAATTTTAAACGCATTGGAACTTAAAAAAGAAAATGGTGATACACTTGTATTAGAAGTGCAGCAGCATTTGGGTGAAGATAGCGTGCGTACCATTGCAATGGATGGTACCGAAGGTTTGGTAAGGGGTACCACAGTTATTGATACCGGCAAGCCTATCGCAATGCCTGTAGGTGAGGCTATTAAAGGTCGTTTGTTTAATGTAACCGGCGATGCAATTGATGGTTTGCCGCAGGTGAGCAAAGTAGGTGGTCGCCCGATTCATGCCAAGCCGCCGTTATTTGAAAACCTAAGCACAGCCAATGAAATTTTGTTCACTGGCATCAAGGTTATTGACTTGATTGAACCATACGCTAAAGGTGGTAAAATTGGTTTGTTTGGTGGTGCAGGTGTGGGTAAAACAGTATTGATTCAGGAATTGATTAACAATATCGCCAAAGCTTACAACGGTTTATCGGTGTTTGCAGGCGTGGGTGAGCGTACAAGAGAAGGAAATGATTTGATGAGAGAGATGATTGAGGCTGGCATTATGAATTATGGCGAAGAATTTAAACATAGCATGGAAGAAGGTGGCTGGGATTTGAGCAAAGTGGATGTTAAAGGCCTGGAAGACAGCAAGGCTACCTTTGTATTTGGACAAATGAACGAACCACCGGGCGCAAGGGCACGTGTGGCATTGAGCGGTTTAACCATTGCCGAATATTTCCGTGACGGCGATGGCAGCGGACAAGGAAAAGACATTTTGTTTTTCGTAGATAATATCTTCCGTTTTACACAGGCGGGTTCTGAGGTATCAGCGTTGTTAGGTCGTATGCCAAGTGCGGTGGGTTACCAACCAACATTGGCAACAGAAATGGGATTGATGCAGGAAAGGATTACCTCAACTAAAAATGGTTCGATTACTTCTGTACAAGCGGTATATGTACCTGCGGATGATTTAACGGATCCGGCTCCGGCAACAACTTTTGCTCACCTCGATGCCACTACGGTATTGAGTCGTAAAATTGCGGATTTAGGTATTTATCCTGCGGTTGATCCGTTGGATAGTACCTCGAGGATTTTAACGCCGTTGATTGTTGGTGAAGAACATTACAACACAGCCAACAGGGTAAAATTAATTTTACAGCGCTATAAAGAATTACAGGATATCATCGCCATCCTTGGTTTGGATGAATTGAGTGATGATGATAAATTGATTGTATCAAGGGCTAGAAGGGTGCAGCGTTTCTTGTCTCAGCCGTTTTTTGTGGCCGAGCAGTTCACCGGTTTAAAAGGTGTGTTGGTGCCGATAGAAGATACTATCCGTGGTTTCAATGCAATTATGGACGGAGAAGTGGATGAATATCCTGAAGCTGCATTTAACCTGGTTGGTACTTTGGAAGATGCCATTGAAAAGGGTAAGAAGTTGATGGCTGCTGCGGTTTAGGAAGTACTTAGTATTTATAATGTAATACAAGAAAGTACTTAGTATTTAGTACTTAGTACTTAGAATGAAGCATTCGGAATAGGTCATCTATTTTTAATTAAATAGATTTATTTTGTGAGATTGTGAAGCTTTATGGTTTGAATGCTGCTTCTTGTCTAAATACTCAATACTAGGTACTCAATACTGAGTACTAAATACTGAAACTCTAATTCTTCCTCATGGGTATGCATAATTTTAGAGAACTAAGAATCTGGCAAAGGTCGATGGATTTAGCTGAGATAGTTTTTAAGATTACTGCTACATTTCCAAAGGAAGAAAAATATGGTTTGGTATCGCAGCTTAACAGATGTGCGGTTTCTGTACCAAGTAATATTTCAGAAGGCGCAGGCAGGGCTTCAAATAAACAGTTCAAACAGTTTCTGGAATTTTCAATGGGATCCTGTAATGAAGTACAAACACAGTTTGAACTTTCAAAAAGATTTAATTACGTAACTAAAGAATCAGGCGATAAGGTTATAGACGAAGCATTGCAGGTTTACAAAATGATTCTTGCATTTTATAATTCTTTGGGTGACAATTAAAAGTCAGTACTTAGTATTTAGTACTTAGTATTTAGACTTGAGCTTAAGTATTTAAAATGTACCTTATTAATGCCTAACTTAACAATATTAGAGCTTCCAGTCTTTATACTAAATACTTAGTACTAAGTACCATGTATTAAGGCTGAAAGATAAATCAGAAGACTTTTATTCACTAGAATGGTCAAAGTCTAAATACTCAATACTAAGTACTAAATACTATATGACACTCGAAATTTTAACTCCCGAAAAAGAAATATTCAGCGGCGATGTGTACGGTGTACAATTGCCCGGCATCAGCGGATCTTTTGAAGTATTGGACAAACATGCTTCGATGGTGAGTGCCTTAAAAGCAGGCAGCCTTAAAATACTTGTAGACAAAACCAGCACCACTTTATACAATATTAAAAGTGGATTTGTAGAAGTATTAAATAACAAGACTGTCGTTTTGGTTGAAGGTGCCGAACAAAAATAATTACCATTACCAATTACTATTACTAACTGCTTTTAAAAAGCCCATACTACCTAGTGTGGGTTTTTTGTTTTGATGGATTACGCAAAAAACTGGCTCACTCAATGTTTGAGTATATAGTAAGAACATAATAGTTCTATCGTTGTTAATATAACAAATCAACCAATTTTTATGCTTATGCCAAGAGAGTGAAACAACCCTGAATGAGTAGAGTATTGATAACTCTTGGCGAAACCAGGGGATGAGCAATGAGCAACACTTCATTATCTCAACCCAATGGCGTTTGAAGAACAATAAAAACCAAAGTTCTAAATGACGAATCCACTCATCAATTTTATAATAACATTTAAACTTTCCTCCTCAACTTCGGTTTAATGATAATAATGAGAATTACAGCCTTTCTTTCCGCAGCCCTCTTTTTACTAAGTAGTACAACCATTGCCCAAGCTACCATCATCACCGTTAAAGCTATCAACAAAAAAGGCGAGGCCATTGCGGGTGCATCTGTTTCCGCAGTTGGTAGCCTTGATAGCAGCAAATCTGTTCATAAGGTGGCTGATAGTAACGGGATTGCTACAATGGTGCTTGATGTTGCGAACATTTACCTGCTGGAGGTATCCGCCGTAAACTATAAAACTCTGCAGAAAGGTATTGTACTCAACAGTAGCAAAAAAAATTTTGTCCTTACTCTGGAACAGCTATCAAAAAACCTGGAGGAAGTTGTGATTGTAAACAAGAAACCATTAATGCGGCAGGAAGAGGACAAGACGATTGTTGATCCGGAAAATATTGCCAGCACCAGCACCAATGCATTTGAAATGATGGAGAAAGTTCCGGGCTTATTTGTAGACCAGGATGGTAATATTTATATCAGCAGTACCACGCCGGCTACTGTTCTTATAAATGGACGGGATACCAAAATGAGCACTGCAGATGTGGCTACGATGCTTAAAAGTCTGCCACCCGGTTCTATTGCCAGCATTGAAATTATTAAAACACCTTCAGCAAAATATGATGCTACGGGCGGTGGCGGTATGGTTAATGTGGTGTTGAAAAAAGGAGTGAGAATTGGACTGACCGGAAGTGTAAATGCAGGCCTCAACCAGGGGGTGTATGGCAATCAGTTTGCCGGCTTCAGCCTTAACAATAATACTGGTAAACTTAATACTTACCTCAATACACAGTTTAGTTTGCGCAATACGTACGAGCAAATAAAGACCAATCGGAAATTTGCTGCAGATTCATTATTGTCGCAAGATGCCTTCACCAAATTTCCAGGTAAATCTTTTTATGCAGGCTTTGGCGTTGGTTACGAACTTACCAAAAAATGGGAGCTCAATTACGACGGACGCAGTAGCATTAACAATAACAAAAATGCCAGCACTAACAAGTCTCTTATAGAAAAGATCAGTACATCCAATTTATTGGTGGATAATCTTGCCAGGGTCAGCAACAATGCAGGTTCTTTCGGCTTCAACCAAAGTGTAACAGCAAAATATAAAATTGACTCCGCAGGGTCTGAATGGTCAACAGACTTTTCTTACAACTTGAATAAGAACAGCAATGACCAGGGTTATATCACCAGTTTTTTGCTGCCTGTAAATACAAGCGTTTATGGTAATGGTTCGTTCAACAATGATAGAAATTTTATAGTGGCACAAACAGATGTGAAATTTAAATTTACCCATCAGCTGATTGTTGAGGCAGGTGTAAAAGCCTCTTTTATTGATTTCAACAGCAAGGCAGAATTTTTTAGAACCATCAACAACGTAACCAAATTTGATGCAGAACGAACTAACAGTTTTAAGTATAAAGAAAACATCAATGCTGCTTATTTGCAAGGCACAAAAACTATCAAAAAATTTGTATTAAAAGCAGGTGTAAGGCTGGAGAATACAAACATGACGGGTAACCAGGTAGTGCCTTCCGATACTTCTTTTAGCATTAACAGAACAGATGCTTTCCCATATATTTACCTGAGCCGTGACTTGTTTAAAATTGCCAGCTATCCGTTAAAAGCGTACTTGGTTTACCGTAGAACCATCAGCCGCCCGGGCTACGATTTACTCAATCCATTTTCAAAATTTGTAGATCAGTATTTGTCGGAGGTTGGTAATCCTGCTTTGCGTCCTCAGTTTACTAAAAATTATGAAGCCAACGTAAGCTTTGAAGAGCGACCAGTTTTTGCTGTTGGTTACAACGACACAAAAGATATTTTTACCAACGTTGTTTACCAGTCAGACAGTAATCGCAGTAAAGCTATAAGAACTTATGATAATCTTGGAACAAACAAAGAAACGTATTTTAGAATATTGGGTGCCATTCCTCCGGGGCGTAGGTATTTTTTTGTGATTGGTGGTCAGTACAATTATAATTTGTACAATGGCTTGTATGAAAATTCATCCCTTACTTTTAAAAGAGGCAGCTGGTCTGTCTTTAGCTATCAAACACTAAAACTTGGGAAGTTATCCACTGCAAGCCTTTATGGTTTTGTAAGGTTTAACGGCCAGCAGCAGTTTTATGAACTAAGTACTTTTGGCTCTTTTAATGCCAGTATAAACCGGCAATTTTTTAATAAAAAAATGACGGTTACAATGAATGTAGCTGATATTTTTTTTACCAACAACAATACCTTCAACATTGCCCAGGGCACAGTTCTGGCAAACGGTTTCCGGCAGGGTGATACCCGTCGTTTTGGAATTAATCTGCGTTATAATTTTGGATTGAGAAAAAAAGAGGATAACAATATCATGAATATAGAGTCTCCGGAAAAGACCAATTAAACTTACCGCATCTCTTTCAGCATTACCATAAACCTGCAGCCTTTTCCCGGTGCTGAAATTACTTTGATAGTACCGCCATGTTGTTGAATTATTTGTCTGGATAAGCTTAGGCCAATTCCTGAACCATGTTCTTTGGTAGTAAAAAACGGGATAAAAATATCTTCCAGTGCCTCTGGTTCAATACCGGGGCCATTATCAATTACCTCTACAAAAACTGCCTGATTTTGAGCGTAACTTTTTATGCGGATAGCCCCATTGGGAGTATGTTCCAGCGCCTCTTTGGCATTCTTGACTAAATTAATCAGCACCATAGAAAGTTGGTCTGCATCTGCATAAACTAGTTGATTGGCAGCATTTTTTTCATAGGTAAAATCAAATTGGGCAGTAGTCATTTCCGGTTGTAACAGGTTCATTACACTTTGTATAATTTGTTCCATATCAAGCTCTGCAAATGAAGGGGCGGGGATAGAAGTAAAACTGCGGTAACCATCTACAAAATTGATCATACCAATGCCCCTGCTTTCCAAAGTTTGCAAGGCCTCTTGCAGATCGGCTTTAGCGCCATTGTCATTTGCTGTGGCAGGAAGTTCTGTGTCAACAATATGTTTCATGGTGCCAATCAATGATAAAATGGGTGTAAGTGAATTCATGATTTCGTGCCTTAATACACGGGTTAAATTTTGCCATGCTTCCACTTCTTTTTCCTGCAATTCCGGTTGAATATTTTGCAACGATACAAGGGTTTTTATCTGCCCACGCAATCTTATACCGGTTATATTTACCGATAGCTGCAATCCATTTGTGGATTGATACAAAAAGTGTTTATCGGAGCCTGAAACCAGTTTTTCGGCAAGTACAGCATGGTTAGTTTTCAATTCTGAAATATTTTTTAACCGGTAAAAGCCCAACAACTTACAGGCCTCACCATTGCTGAGTTCTATCCTCCCATACTGGTCATACAGTAACAAACCGGTTTGTACATTTTGAATGATGGTATTTACCAGGTGAAGGCTTGCTTCGTTTTCTGCCCGTACTTTCCTGAATGCTTCCAGTACTTTATTAAACTGCTTATTTAAGTCCTGAAAACTTTTGCCATAGGTATTATCAGATGAAAATTTGATACTGAAATCATCATATTGGATGGAGTCAAAAAAACGAGTTAGCTTTCTATTGCTGGAGTTGGCATAATAAAACAATTCGGCTCCCCGGAAAATAACCAATAACAATAAGGCAAAACCACCCAGCCAGTAAACAGTATCCTCTTTTAAAATATAAACCTGCACCATGCAATAGGACATTCCGATAGCCAATAAAATTATCAGCACTATCCGCCATATTAAGCCAATTGCAAAGCGTTTAAAAATCATAAAAATTGCCCCCTGTCCCCCAAGGGGGGAACTTAGATTGGTTGTCTATTATTAAATGGATGTATGTTTCAATTTCATGACTTTTTTTTACCAATATTGTAGCTAAAAGCTCAATAAAGATATCCAGTACAAGAGTGATTATTTATTCCTTTTACTAAAAAGAATAAATAACAAAATCATATTTGCCAATGAAGCTTAACAGATATTCTAAAGTCTGGGTCAAAAAAAACTTACCCTTATAAAATTAAAAACTGATTAAACTTACTCCGAGTGTCCCACCTAAGTTCCCCCTTTGGGGGACAGGGGGCTTCTATATCCCATACTTCTCCAGCCTCCTGTACAAAGATGCTCTTGTTAACCCTAACTCCCTGGAAGTTTCGGTGATATTACCATTGTATTTTTGCATAGCTTTTTTTATCAGCAGCACTTCCATTTCTTCCAGTTGGAGGGTATCCGTTTTATTACTTTCATCATTACCCCATCTCAACCCTTTAAAATCTTCCGGTTGCAGCATTTCGGTTTGTGAAAGAATAACTGCCCTTTCAATAGCATGTTGCAATTCCCTCACATTGCCTGGCCATGTGTGCTTTTGAATTTGTTTTAAAACAGCACTACTAAAGCCACTAACGGTGCGGTTGTATTTTTTTGCATACAAATGCATAAAATAATCTGCCAACAAAGGGATATCATTGGTGCGGTCCCTTAATGGCGGTATCGGTATTTCAATGGTATTGATGCGGTACAATAAATCTTGCCGGAATTGTTGATCCGCTACCATTTTATAGACTGATTTGTTAGTGGCACATACCAACCTTACATCAATGGGTTTTAATTTATTGCTGCCTACTTTGGTGATGGTGCGGTTTTGCAATACCGTCAGTAATTTTGCCTGCATGGGCAAAGAGATATTACCTATCTCATCTAAAAAAATGGTGCCGCCATCTGCTTCTTCAAACTTGCCAATTCTGTCTTCTTTGGCATCAGTAAAAGCACCTTTTACATGGCCGAATAATTCGCTCTCAAATAAGGATTCTGTGAGTGCGCCTACATCAACCGTTATAAATGTTTTTTCTTTGCGCAGCGATTGCAGGTGAATATTCCTTGCCACCAAATCCTTACCAGTACCGTTTTCCCCCAAAATGAGGATATTAGCATCGGTGGCTGCAACTCTTTCAATAGTTGTTAAAATATGCTGTATGGGTTCGCTGTTTCCGATAAAAGGATGCTCCGATAATACTGCAGAATTTTTCCTGACTTTGCCTTCGGGTATTTTAATTTTTGATGCCTTTTTTTCCTTTGCAATTTCCAGGGCATTTTTTAATGTATCAACCAGTTTCTCATTTTGCCAGGGCTTTAATACAAAATCTTTTGCTCCCAGTTTGATGGCTCTTACGGCCATTTCAATATCACCATAAGCGGTAAACAATACTACAGAAATAGTAGGATCCAAGTCAAGGATTTTATCCAGCCATTCAAAGCCTTCTTTGCCGCTGCTGAGGTCACGGGTAAAATTCATATCCAGCAATATCACATCGTACCCGCCACTGTTTATCCAATAAGGAATGCGCAGCGGATTTTTTTCGATATCCACTTGTTTAAAGTGCCGCTTTAGCAACAGGTTGGCGGCACTCAGCACGCCTGCATCATCATCTACTATCAATATTTTTCCTTCTGTGTTGCTGTTCATTTTTATTCAATTAATTAATTTCCAGTCGTTCTCAATTAGCCAATGCCATTTTAATTGCAGAAAGTAGTTTAAACAACCTGCTTTCGGCCAATCAATCAAATATTAATCCACTAAAATACAAACCTTACATTTTAGCTGTAAACCAAGGTGGGTTAACAGTTTAAAATTATTACAATTAATTTTTATAAAAACTAAATTTCCCTGCCTGTTCGCTGCTGTACAGCTAGCTGTTCAAAATCGGACACTTTATTTTACTGAAAAGTATGAAATACACGCTGTACAAGGCTTTTGCTGTTTGGCATATGTATTGGCATAAATGGATAAGCAAACCTAAAAAAAGCAGATGGATAAAAAAATCGAAAAGAAATTCTGGACAGGCAAACGGATTGGTTGGATTACGGCAGGTACTTTATTGGTTGGATTCCTTGTTTTTCAATTGGCTTTTGCAGATAAAAGAGCCAGGCTGAATGTTGATATAGAAAAGATCACAATTGCTGATGTAACCCAGGGAATATTTGATGAATTTATTGTAGTGAGTGGCGTAGTACAACCTATCAAGACTTACCGGATTGATGCTATTGAGGGTGGATATGTAAAAGAAAAAGTAATTGAAGGCGGTACTACCGTTAAGCAGGGAGATATTATTTTAAGATTAGAGAACAACCGGTTGCAAATGGAATTTGTGCAACAGGAAACTGAAATCAACCGATTGATAAACGAATTGCAAAATACAAGGCTGCGGTTGAAGCAGGATAAATTCAGCATGAAAAGAACAATGAATGATGTGGAATACCAAATGCAACAGGCCAAAGATAATTTTGATCGCAATGAAAAATTGCACAAAGACAAAGTAATCAGCGACCAGGAGTACTACAAATTCAAATTGGAGTATGAAAAATTATTTAGCCAAAAAGGGATTGAAGTAGAGTCTCAAAAATACCAGGAACAAAATTCCGGATTACAGATAAAACAACTGGAAGGTACCTTGCAAAACTCACAACGGAATCTGCAATTAATGAAAGAGAACCTTAGCAATCTTGTGGTGAAAGCGCCTGTGGGAGGTTTATTGTCTTCTATTGAAACTGAAGTGGGTAGCAGTATTACATCAGGGCAGAACATAGGACAGATTGACGACATCAATGGTTTTAAAATGCAGGCTGGTGTGGATGAACATTATATCAGCCGGATTTTTGTGGGTCTTAAAGCAACGATGGAATTCAACAATCAAAACTTTGAACTTACCATTTCAAAAGTATATCCTGAAGTAAAGGCTGGCAGGTTTGAAGTGGATATGATTTTCACCAACAAAATACCTGATGGCATAAGAAGGGGACAATCATCTTCCATACGAATGGAGCTGGGAAAATCATCTAAAGCAACCCTGATTCCTGTTGGTGGATTCTTTTCTGAAACTGGCGGTAACTGGGTTTATGTGATGGATGCCAGCGGTAAGAAAGCGGTGAAAAGGAATATCACCCTGGGGCGCCGTAACCCGGAATATTTTGAAGTGCTGGATGGGTTGAAAACCGGCGAAAAGGTCATCACCAGTTCGTATGAAAACTTTGGCAAGAACGAGGTATTGGAGTTTTAGTAATTACATGTTGTTTTACAAAAGCTAATTTTTTAATAATAAAATTTACATGAAATGAGCAATAGAAAATACATATCCGTTTCAGTTTTTATACTGTTATTGTTGATGAATATAACTACAAAATGCGGCGTAGCAATCTGTAAGACAAAGTGTATCAGCCATCAAAAGCAAACCAATACAACAGTTAATTACGATGACATAAAATTAGTATCCATCAATTTTTTATTTTAATAAAAGCCATAAATAAAGCAACATGATTTTAATAAAAGAGCTACAGAAATTATTTAGTACTGAAGAAGTAGAAACCACCGCCTTAAATGGTATTAACCTTGAAATTAAGGAAGGAGAATTTGTGGCCATAATGGGACCAAGCGGTTGTGGCAAATCCACGCTGCTCAATATTGTTGGCTTGCTGGATAATCCTTCTGGCGGCGATTATAATTTCTTTGGAACCGAAGTAGCAAAGATGACAGAACGCAAAAGGGCACAATTACGAAAAGGCAATATCGGCTTTGTTTTTCAGAGTTTTAATTTGATTGACGAGCTCACTGTATTTGAAAATGTGGAGCTGCCGCTTATCTATATGAACATGGCTGCAAAAGATAGAAAAGTAAAAGTTGAAGCTGTGCTGGAGCGAATGAATATTATGCACAGGCGCAATCACTTTCCACAACAATTAAGCGGTGGGCAACAACAGCGGGTTGCCATTGCAAGGGCGGTTGTTGCAAAACCAAAATTAATTTTAGCGGATGAACCCACAGGTAACCTGGATAGTAAAAATGGTGAAGAAGTAATGAAACTTTTGCAGGAATTAAATGAAGAAGGTACTACCATCATTATGGTTACCCACAGCCCTTACGATGCTGGCTTTGCACACCGGCTTGTGAATTTGTTTGATGGTAAGGTGGTGACGGAAAATTTTCATGTATAAAGATGTTTGTGGTAAAGGAGCTAAAAATTATTTATATAATTAAAGGCATTTAAAATGGATATTTTTCTAAACGGATGCAGAACAAGGAGGTCGTTATCTCCGGTAATAATGCAAGAGGCACTTGCAAAAATTGCTAATTCAAGAAACTTATTGTCTCTAGGATCTCTGCATGCTACTAAAGAAATATCTGGTAAAAAAAGTGTGGCATTTAATTCTAACCTGTTTATAATTGACCATCGCTCATTTTCATCTAAAAAGTATTTATCAAATTTCTTTCTGAAAAGTACTTCCACCAGCTCATCAAATGTTTCTTTTGAAATAGCAATTTTTCCTTTATCAAGGGCTTTATCCAGCGCTTTTATATTTACAGAGCTTGCAATTAAAGCGGCACTTATTAAGCTGTTTGTATCAAGCACAAAAAAATCACTCATTGTCTTTCAGTATGTCTGTAAGGGTTTCTTCCGTAAGGCCACGTTGCTGCATAGTTGCACTTACTTCATCCAGAAATTCTTTGAATGCAGCAGTAGAATCAATCATCAGTTCTTTTGCCAGCCTTATGTTAATTCGCTGAGCAATTTCATCCTTTATAAGGGGCGAAGCAGAGCGCCACTTTTTAGCAATAGTATCATCAACTTCAATAACAATGCGTTCCATTGTAAATATTTTAGTGTAAAACAAATTTATAAATTTTAAAAGTACCGACGTTTTATGTTTAAAAATTATTTAAAAATAGCCTGGCGCAATCTTATAAAACACAAAGCCTACTCAGCAATCAATCTTGTTGGGTTGGTGGTAGCTTTCAGCAGCAGTATACTTGTTTTTCTGGCGGCATATTTCGATTTGTCGTTTGATGGATTTCATGCCAATGTTAAAAATATTTATCAAACATACAACCAGGTGCTAACTCCTGAAGGCCTGCGCTATGGCACTTCAATGGCCTATCCCCTTGCGCCTGCATTGAAAAAGGAATTTCCTGAAGTAAAGTATGCAGCCAGGCTTAGGTACGGTAGTGGTGCCATCCGGTACAAGGGTAAAGATTATAACAAATTCATCCGCACAACAGACCCTGATTTTCTTCGTATGTTTTCATTTCCGTTGATTGCAGGCAATGCCAATACTGCACTCAATGATTTAAGCAATATTGTGCTTAGCCAAACTGTGGCAAAAAGCATTTTTGGTAAGGAAGATGCCCTTAATAAAACTATTCAGATAAAGCTCAATAATGCCTGGACCAATTTTATTGTAACAGCCGTTATCAGCGATTTTCCACAAAACTCTTCTATAGAATATGATGGCCTTATCCGAATCGAGAATTCAGGCGATTATGCCGGCAATGAAAACGAATGGAATATGCAACATCACAGTGTATTTATCCAATTGGCAGATAATGTTAGCCAGTCGCAATTTGAAAAAAAGCTGCTCCCTTTTTTAACAAAAAATAATCCGCCCAATCCGGAGGAAATTAAAAGAGCGGATATTAAGCCGGATATAAACGGCAATTATGCCACTCTCAAATTGTCGGCTTTAAAGGATATTCATTTTTTTGATAGTAGCACAGGGGGTGCAAAAAAAACCTATGTATATACGTTGCTATTGCTGGCATTTTTTATTATGCTCATTGCCAGTATTAATTTTATCAACTTATCTATTGCACGTTCTTTTACAAGGGCGAAAGAAGTAGGCGTACGCAAATCAATTGGCGCCAATAAACGGCAAATGTTTTTGCAGATATGGGGAGAATCGCTGTTAATTTGTACCATCGCTTTTATCATTGGCTTATTAATAGCTTATCTTTTGCTGCCATCATTCCGCTCACTATTTAATACCGTTTTACCATTTTCATTTATTACAAGGCCTGTTACTTTATTGTATATACTGGGTTGTTTTTTACTGGTGTCGCTTGTCTCAGGTGGTTATCCTGCATTAATAATGTCTGGCTTAAATACCATTGAAATATTAAAAGGTAAACTCACGTTGAAAAAAAGAGGCGGCCTTCGCAATGGTTTAATTGTTGTGCAATTTTCTATAGCCATTTTATTGATATGCAGCACTGTAATTGTATTGCAGCAATTGAATTATTTACGCAATATGCCGTTGGGCTACAATAAACAAGAAGTAATTAGTATACCTATCAGCAATACAGTGGAGGGAGGTGCTTTTATACAAAAAATGAGGAACGAATTTTTAATGGATCCCAATGTGGTTGCTGTATCCGGCAGCGATATAAACATTGGCGACGGTCTTGATAACAGTAATAGTCAACATAGTTATGGATTTGGTTATGGGGATAAAGTAATACAAACCGATTGGCTGAATGTAGATTACGATTACCTGAAAACCCTCGATATTAAATTAACTGCCGGAAGGGATTTTGACAGAGCCTATGGCGCTGATTCCACCACATCGGTATTGGTGAATGAAAGTATGGCCAAATTAATGGGCGATAAAAATGTGGCAGGTAAATTTATTCAGCCTGATACTTCGCAACCAAAATTTCAGGTTGTGGGTGTAATTCCGGATTTTCACCTGTACTCCATGCACGAAAAAATAGCACCACTAACGCTGCAGATTGGCCATGGCACAGCAATGGAATATGCCTTATTACGCCTTAAGCCCGGCAACATGATACCTGTAATGGAAAAGGTTAAAAAATTCTGGAAAACTCAACTGCCCAACAAAGAATTCCAGGGATCATTCCTTGATGAGAATACCGACCGATGGTTTAAAAAAGAACAGCAGCTATCACAGATTTACAGCATTGCTGCAGGTATTGCCATCATCATTTCCTGCATGGGCTTATTTGCAATTGCATTGTTGATGATTGAGCAACGTATTAAGGAAATTGGTGTTCGCAAATCGATGGGTGCAAGTGTAGAATCCATTGTTTCCCTGCTCAGCAAAGATTTTATCAAACTTGTTTTACTAGCCATTGTAATTGCCTCTCCATTGGCCTGGTATTTTATGAACAGGTGGCTGGGTGATTTTGCCTACCGCATCCAAATTCAATGGTGGGTGTTTGTAGCGGTTGGATTATTGGCAATCATTATCGCATTGCTTACCGTGAGTTACCAAAGCATCCGAGCTGCATTGATGAACCCTGTAAACAGTTTAAGAAGCGAATAAATAATTGCAATGTTAAAAAATTATTTCAAAATCGCCTGGCGAAACATCTGGAAAAACAAAGTTTTTTCTTCCATCAACATCATTGGTTTGGCGGTGAGTATGGCTTGTTGCATTATCATTTGTTTCTACATCTGGAACGAATTGCACTACGATAGTTTTCACAAAAATGCTGCAACTATTTACAGGTAACCGAAAAGCAAAACCAGGCCGGAGATCTGTTTACTGTTGCGGTAACGCCGGGGCGGCTGGCTGCGGAATTGAAAAAAGATTTTCCGGAGGTGGAAAATACGGTTCGTTTTGGAAGCTGGAGCGGCTTGCTAAAAAACGGTAATAAGTCTTTTGAAGAAAACAGCATTCAGCTTACGGATAACAGCCTTTTTAAAGTATTTGATTTTGACTTGATAAAAGGTAACCCGGAGACAGCATTAAAATCACCCGAAGATATTGTACTTACCGAAGCTGCATGCGACAGGTATTTTGGCAAAGACTGGCGCAACAATCCTGCGTTGCTTGGTCAGCCGTTTCGCATGAACAATGAAACTGATTTTACGCTGGCAGGAGTTGTAAAAAATCCTCCTGTAAATTCAAGCATCCAGTTTGATCTCTTGGTTTCGCTTGAATATCTTTTTAAAACAGATGAGTGGTCAAATAAATGGAACAGCAATAATTTTCATACTTATTTGCAATTAAAGCCGGGTACCAATTACGTTGTTTTTCAACAGAAGATTGAGAAGCAATTGAAGAAATACAATGACCAAAGCGATCTGCTGCAACTGCAGTCTTTTAAAGCACAATACATGTATTCAAATTTTGATTTTAAAACAGATTGGGGTAAGAGAAGCGACATTAAATACATCCGCATTTTTATAGCCGTGGGATTATTGCTGTTGATTGTAGCCTGCGTAAATTTTGTAAATCTTTCAACTGCCCGTTCGCTTAAAAGGGCAATGGAAGTAGGTGTTCGTAAAGTAACAGGATCCACAAGGCGGCAATTGGTTTGGCAGTTTCTAGGCGAGTCAGTCATGATAACAATCATGGCCGGAGCAGCTGCCATTATTATGGTAAAAATGGCACAGTCATCACTTGAAACTATTACAGGAGCGCCGATTATTATAGATTATAGCAGCCCGTTTTTTGCCACCGTATTTGTTTCTTTTATCTTGTTGATCGGTGTCCTTGGCGGGCTTTATCCTGCCCTGATGTTATCGGGTTTTAATCCGGTAAAAGTGCTGCGAAATGTTGCAGGTAGCCAGCAGGGTAAATTGTTCCGGCAGGGCTTGGTCGTGTTTCAGTTTACGGTTTCTGTAACCCTCATTATTGGCACTTTTTTTATGTTTCGCCAGTTGCGTTTTATGCAGCAGAAAGAGCTGGGTTTCCACAAAGAGCAACTGATGAGTGTGGGGCTCAGCGGAAAGCTGATGGAAAAGTCATCCTTTTTCAAAGCTTCGCTGGACAGGCTGAGCAGTATAGCGGCAACTGCACCCGCTACGATGTCGTTGGTGGATGTTGGTAACTCATCTTATCTTGAATGGGATGGGATGCAGGAAAAGGACAAGTTCCTGATAACACAGGCCAACGTTGACCCCGATTTTATTCCGGCATTGGGAATAAAAATGGTAAACGGAAACAATTTCTCCCGGCAAATTACCAACGATACGGCTACGTATATTTTAAATGAAACCGCTGTAAAAAAATTGGGCAATACGGTTAATAATGTAATTGGCAGGAAGGTAAATTTTTGGGGTGCGAAAGGTACTGTAATTGGCGTGGTGAAAGACTTTCATTTTAAGCCCCTTAATACTGCCATTGAGCCGTTTATATTTCGCTACCAGCCACAGGAACGCTACTATAATATGTTTGTAAAAACAGTGCCGGGGCAAACACAACAAGCCATCCGGCAAATAGAGGCTGTTTATAAAAGTTTTGAAAAGGAACATCCTATGCGTTTCAGCTTTGTAAGTGATTCGCTTAATAAATTATACCAACAAGATCAGCGCACAGCCACCATTGTACAACTGTTTGCAGGCTTCAGCATATTTATTGGCTGTTTGGGTTTGTTTGGTCTTACCGTGTTTGCAACGGAACAACGCACCCGTGAAATTGGCATAAGAAAAGTATTGGGTGCAGGCGTTGTTTCAGTAGCAGCACTGCTTTCGAAAGATTTTTTAAAGCTTGTGCTGCTCGCCATTTTAGTTGCTTTTCCTATAGCATGGTTTGGTGTAAACAAATGGTTGCTGGGGTATGCATTTAAAGTGAACGTTCACTGGTGGTTATTTGCTGCACTGGGATTGGTGGTGCTTTTTGTGGCGTTGTTTACCATTAGCCTGCAGGCTGTAAAGGCAGCACTGATGAACCCAGTAGATAGTTTGAGGAGTGACTAAGAGAAGCCTGCTAAATCCCCCAAGGGTGACTTTGCTGGATTTTAAGATACTGTAATGTTTGCTAAGCAGGGGAAGTAAACAGCGATAACAAGATCACCTTTCAATTGGCAACGGCGATGATTGAAGAACTAAAATGATAAACGACTAAACGCCTGAACGGCAAAAAGTATGATTAAAAATTATTTTAAAACAGCCTGGAGAAATTTATTAAAAAATAAAGTATTCTCATTCATCAATATTCTTGGTTTGTCAATTGGTATTGCTGTTTGTTTTATCATCCTGCTATTTGTGCAGGATGAATTGAGTTAC
>JBBQEA010000058.1:0-23831 GCA_038320245.1 Chitinophagales bacterium
TTTACAGGAGGGTCGGATGTTACTTACAATGCCGCAGCACAATCGGCAACAGCCTCGGGCAAAACAAATATCATTTCGCCGACAACAGTGGTAATTGGTGACCTGCGTTTTTTAACCGAAGACCAAAAAGAAAAGGCAAGAGATACCATGCGTCAGATTGTATCGGAGAGTCTGCCCGGCACTGCAGCTACCATCAGTTTTAAAGATGGCATACCTTCCATGCCACCCACCGCAGGGAATTTGGCGTTGGCAACAATGGTAAATGACGTGAGTATGGCATTGGGCTATGGAGCAGTGGAACCCGGTAACCCCGGCTCAAGAGGCGCCGGCGACATATCCTATATTGCCGCTTATCTGGATTGCCTTGATGGCCTTGGCGCATGGGGTAAAGGCGCTCATGCACCGGGTGAAACCATCAACCTGGCAGCCTATCCGCAATTGATTAAAAGGGCTGCGTTGCTGCTGTACCGGCTAACGAGGTAATGAGAGAACAATAATGAATAATAAACAGGGAATATAGAATAACGAAGTAATCCATCCATTGCTGCATTCAATATTCCTTTTTCAATATTCGATATTTTAATTGCTCAATTCAAATTAATAATATTAACCTGCAAATATTCTGGCTAAGTAATGCTACAACTTTTAAAAACTTTGTGTAATTCTTATACCCGGTGTTACGCCTTTAAAAAAATTATTAAAGTAGATAGAAGGCTCAATGGAGGTTTTTGACAGTTGTAGTTTTCCAGCACCAAAGCGAAAGGTATTTTTATCAAAATATTCTCCTCGCCTGCGTATTAGGTAACCAATGGAAACTACAGCCTGTAAAGAAGTTTCTTTTCTGGTGTCAAAATCTTTTGTCGGACCTTGTCCATAATTGAGCGTAAGAAAATCATTCCGGTAGGTTTGCAATTTATTGTTATTGTCATTGGCAAAAATATAATGAGGTTCCCACATCAGGCCTATCTCCCGTTTATAATAACGCCCCCTGTTGGCAAATACTACTTTACCGCCAATGCTGAAAGAAGGAACAAAATAATTTTTATAATTCTGCACATTTACAGTGGCATATAAATTAAGATAATCCCCAGGCCCATTGTTAAACCCCCGTTGTTGATTAACTGTAATGCTGCTGTCTTTTTTAAGACGAATATTACCAGTGCCCGGCCCGCCAACCCATTTATTTTTTGTTTCCTCTTGCAGCAATGCCATTTTAGTATTCAGTTGTCCCTTCATTAATGCATTCAGTTCGCCAATATCATTCAAAAAGACTGTGATGTGGTAATACCTTGGATTATCATTGTTTATTCTGTCTTTGGGTTTTGTTGGGTTAGCAATAATACCAATCAGGTTGATAGTATCCTGCTCTGTTCTAAGCGATGCCAGTTCGCCCTGGTTTAAAAAGAAGCTGGCGCCTTTTGGCTGAAACTGTTGAAAGCGAATTTTCTTTCTGTTAGATTCGTCTGTTAAATAATCGATGCGTTTGGAAGTAAGTGGGTTGCTAAGTGAATCTTTTAAAGCAGCAATGTCTTGAATAAAAACCTGCAATAAAGAATCCATATTACTGATGCTTGTAAGATCATTAATATCTGTTACATCTATTTGTATTCTGTTACGATTTTCCAGGCTGATGAAAAACTTTCTGTTGAAAAAAATATTCGATGGAACTTCAAAAGCAGCATCCGATTTATTACTTATTTGTGCACAAAGCGGTGCCGTAGTGCTGATAATCAGCACCCATAAAAGAATCCTTTTTTTCATGTTATTTTATTTTGGTGAACTAAGTTTGATGGAAAATATAGCGGTGTTACTGTAACCTTCGGTATTTAGGTTACTAACGAGGTTGCGATTATTTAAATAATTACTTTGCAGAAAAAGAAGCTGATGATTTTGGGCAACGGATGTTTCTTTTTCTAATGGCAAGCCCAGTTCATTTATATGAACCACCTTTAATTTTTTCTTTTCGGCAGATGCAATGGCAGTAATGCTTGCAGTGGTATCTGGCATTAAGGGATGTACAATTTTAATTTCGGTTACAGGCAATTCTTCCTTGTTTAAATTGGGTAATTCAACTGTTGCAACATCAGTAACAGCAATAGTTGCTGTAATTACTTTTTTATCTTTCTTTTCAACAACATGTATGGTTGCATTTGTCTTTGTCACCAAACCACTAATTCCATTATTCTTATTTTCATTTTGAATGATAGTAGGCTGCTGAATAGCTTTAATTACTTGCTTAGGCTGGCTTACAATCGCAGCGGTATTTGGTTTTTGTTTGGTAAACAAAATAGCCGCCGCAATAAAAACAATCAGCAGGCAGGCAGCAGCGAGCCGATACCAAATAATTCTTTTAGTGTTGGTTTTTTTTTGCAGGCGTTGTTGCAGTTTATCCCATGCTGCAGTTTTGTCAAAAGCAGCTTCGCCTGGCAACTGGTTTAATTGTTCAACTGTATCTTTCCAGTTAAAAGGTTTACCGGTATTTGTTTCTTTCATAAGTAACTCCTTTTTGAATTAACATGTGTTGCAGCATAGATTTTGCTTTACTTAACTGCGATCTTGATGTGCCTTCGGCAATACCCAGCAATCCAGCAATTTCTTTATGATCCATATCTTCCATCACACTCAGGTTGAATACCGTGCGATAACCAACGGGCAGTTGTATGATCAATGAAAATATTTCGGCTGCAGATAAATTACTTAAAGCATCTTCCTGCAGGGAAATATCATCCGCCTCCTTTTCAGTTACCATGCTGAATGATTTCTTTTTTCTTAAAAACATTAAGCATTCATTGATCATCATTTTTTTAACCCAGCTATATAAGGCGGCATCGTGCTGAAACTGAAAGGAACTCATATTTTTAAAAAACCTGAAAAAGCCATTCAGCAATATTTCTTCCGCATCTTCCCTGTTTTTAACATAGCGGCAACATACAAGCAGCATGCTGTCAGCCATTTCGTCAAACAGGCACTTTTCTGCTGCACTACTCCCCTGCTTTGCTTCTTTAATGAGTTGCTGTAAATTCATGAATTGTATTATTCCTGCTGGTTACTTATATAAATGCCAATTTAGTACAAAACGTTGCCTGAAGAAACAACTATTTGTTTGTAGCCAGGATGGCGGCAACAGAATAGTATTGAATAAATTTTATGGAGATTTTTTTTGCTCTATTCAAACAAGCAATACAAACCATAAAAAATAATCAGGATGGCAACGGAGGTTAAACCAAATAAAATCAGGTTATACAATTCGGGTACCGGGTTAAATATAGAAAGTATACAACTTATAAAGCCAAGGAATGCCCCAAGCCCCATGCAGAAAAAACCGGTGAACTGTCTTTGGGAATTTCGTAAACGCTTGTATTCACTGAGGTAAATTGAAATGGTATCAGCATCCATCCCTTTGGCAAGCAGTTCTGCTTCAATGGTTGTTGCATCTGGCTTAGTGTTGATCCATTGTTCAATGGTTGCCGAATCTACAGGAACAGTGTATGACATAGCAATCGTTTTAAGCAGTTTATCTTCTACCCTCTTTTCAAAACTCTTATAAAGTTGGAAAAAATAATTGACAATTCAATTTACGTGGCTGACTTTTTTAAAAGCCAAGTAGTTTATACAGTTGAAGATTTAATCCAATCAATACCAATAACAGCCTGGTTTATCAATATCATTTTACACCAACGCTTCTACCCGAACTCATTTACCATATACCATTAAAACAACCGCAGCAATACCCAATATCATCGAATACAGGTAAATTGATTTTGGATTAAATTTATCCTGTATCCAATTAATGATTGAAAGGATGGGCAGGATAAAAAGCAATAAAATAACGGGCAACCAAAGTATTTCGAACATGGCTCCAACATAGGCAACCTGGTAAACATTAAGCAATCTGGACAGGCCTACAAATAACAATACAAAAATGCTAAGCGCCAACACCACTTTACCAATGGCCTGGTTAGTTTTCTTTTTCTTAATCGTTTTCATTTAATAAATTTTGATGAGCAATCCGCATCTAAAATTACCGGGTAATTATCAGTTAGGCAACAATATTTAATACCAATAGCCGATAGTAAAATCTTTACCATAGATAGCTGTACATTGCAACCAACAATTGTAAGAACAACGGCTTAATTTATTTAAAATATTTTTTTTACGCAGGTCGTTTTCTAAACATCTAAACATGCTAAACTTCTAAACTGCGAAGACAAAGACAGTAACAAAATTTAATCGCTAAACTATTAAAATGCAGGCCGCTCCCCCACTTATTGTAACCATTGCGCTTGACAAGGTTTCGCATGACTATTTTACCAGCCTGCGCAACACCCATTACCCAAAACATTTCAATTACCTGGAAGCACACCTCAGTTTTTTCCATCGTTTGCCAGCGGATATATTATTAATAGACGAAGTACTAAAAAAAGCAGCGGCAAGAGCAATCCTACACATGGAAGTAATCGGAATAAAAAATATCGATCATGGCGTAATTTATAAGGTGGAGTCTGCTGAATTACTTGCCTTACATAAAAAACTGCAGCAATCTTTTAAACCCTGGTTAATTACAAAAGATAGAAAAAAACTGTGGCCACATATTACCATTCAAAACAAAGTAACAGCCTACAAAGCATCGCAAACCACTGCATTACTATTACCGGATTTTAAACCATTTGCTCTGCAGGGAACAGGCTTTACCGTATGGCAATTTTGCAAAGGACCGTGGAAATTGGTGCAGCAATATCCTTTTAATTTGTAGTGGAATCACATAATTATTAATAACGGAAGAGAAAATTTAATATCTCATTTATATAAGATAAAAAGACTGGAATGGGAGACATTAGAGGCAAGGTAAATTTAGTGGACGGTATCAGATTCGAACCGATGACCTCTACGATGTCAACGTAGCGCTCTAACCAACTGAGCTAACCATCCTTTTGTGTTATGGGCAAATATAGGGTTTCTGTATTTTTAAGGGTACATTCATTCCAAAACAAATTAGCGTGTAGAGGAAGGTTTAAATTTTGTTAGTTTTGAAAACAAGGATTATTCACTTCCGAAAAATATTACCCAAAAATAGACCAACAGCATGATAGAACAGACAGCAATGGTTATTACAAAATGGCACTATACGCCTACTGTAATTTCTGCAGAAAATAAGGAGACAATTGAGAATACTACCAAGCTAGCCGTTATGAAAAAAAGGGCGCCCACAAAAAAAGGGATAGCCTGCCGGCTCAGTTGCCGTTTTACAATAAATGACATTACCATACTGGAATTTGAGGGAGAAGACTCTTATGTTATTGACCTGGAAGATGCAATTGACAGGGCAGAACTGCTGGTTATGATTGGAAATTCCTTCACAAAATTCAAGGAACATTTTGATTTCAGAAAACTTGGCACTCTGGTACAAAGCAGTTCTATAAGTCCTTTAAATGAAACGATGATGGATCTTGATCCGGTGCTTTTTTTGTTGCAATAAAATGGTACAAATGATTGGATATTTTCATTCAGGCGCCGGAGTCAATAGCTATCGGCGCTGTCCGGTGCCTACCCGTTACTAATCTTGCCATATTAAAACTGCCCGTTTTGCAGTTTGTATTTTCTTATGATGTAAGAGATGGTGTAATTAAACAGTTGCTCAATCTATATTAAACTACCCTTCTACTCCATAATTAGCTAATGCCCCCATTCATTTCTACCTTTGCGGCTCAAGCATAAAAAAAAATGACTTTTAACGATCTGAATTTAAACAGCGCTTTGCTAAATGCCCTGGATGATATGGGCTACCACACGCCTACCACCATTCAGCAAAAAGCGTATGCCACGGCCATGTCCGGAGTGGATGTTTGCGGCATTGCCCAAACGGGCACGGGCAAAACTATTGCGTATCTACTACCCTGTTTGCGTCAATGGAAGTTCACCAAGGATATTAATCCGCAAATTTTAATTGTTGTACCTACAAGAGAGTTGGTGGTGCAGGTGGTAGAAACCGTTAATCAATTAACAACTTACATGAGTGTGGTAGCGGTAGGTGTGTATGGAGGTGTAAATATCAACACACAAAAATTATCTACCGAAAAAAAAACAGATGTGCTGGTAGCCACACCGGGGCGTTTGTTTGACCTAGCAATGAGCGGCTCACTAAAATTAAAATCCATTAAAAAATTAGTGATAGATGAAGTAGATGAAATGCTGAACCTCGGCTTTCGTACACAACTAAAAAACATACTGGAGCTGCTACCCACTAAAAGACAAAACCTGTTATTTTCTGCAACGCTTACCGAAGATGTAGAAAATCTGTTACAACTATATTTTAACAACCCGGTAAAAATTGAAGCTGCACCAACCGGAACGCCGCTGGAAAATATTCAGCAGTATGCATACGAGGCTCCTAATTTTTACAGCAAGGTAAACCTGCTGAAACTATTGCTGGCAGAAGATCCGTCTATGACCAAGGTGCTGGTATTTGCAGAGAGCAAGTCATTGGCAGATCAGTTATTTGAACAGTTGGAACCTGCCAACGAAGGTACGGCAGGTGTAATCCATAGCAACAAAGAACAGAACCACCGGTTTAATACGGTGAAACAATTTAAGGACGGTGTGTACCGCTTTATTATTGCTACGGATATTGTTGCCCGGGGTATTGACATTGCCGAAGTAACGCACGTCATTAATTTTGACACACCCGATGAACCGGAAAATTACATGCACCGCATAGGTAGAACAGGTCGTGCAGATAAGCCCGGTATCGCTATCACCTTTATTACGCCGAAGGAAAAAAAATGCCAGGATGCTATTGAAGAACTGATGAATTACCACATTCCCATCCGGCCATTGCCGGAGCACCTGGAAATTTCTGATGTGCTTACAGAGGACGAGAAACCGAAAGTGTACGTAAAAGAAATTCAGCTCAAAATTCCCAAGAAGGAAGACGTGGGTCCTGCCTTTCATCCAAAATCTGCCAAGAACAGCAAGGTGAATTTTATCGTTCGCCGCAGAGACAGGATGATGAAAAAATATGGCAAACCCATCACCCGTGGACAAAAAAAGAAGTAGAGTTGTTGGATGATTAATACAATTATGATTCATCTTTCATTATTATGAAAAGGATGAGAAGTAATAAACTATGTCCATGTTATTCTACTACAATCAAAAATAAATTTCAACAAAAATGCAATACAGGAAATTTGGTAATACCGATTTAATGTTAAGTGAAATTGGTTTTGGTGCCTGGGCCATTGGCGGAGGCGCAATGATTGGCAATACAGCCATTGGCTGGGGTGATGCAGATGATCCTACATCTACAGCTGCAGTAAAGCAATCACTAAATTCCGGTATCAATTTTTTTGATACCGCAGATATTTATGGGTTGGGACATTCAGAGAAATTACTCGGTAAAATTTTGGGCAAACAAAAAGACATCATCATTGCAAGTAAGGTGGGCAATGTGTCCCGGGACAATCAGTTTACAACAGACTATTCTAAAAAGTACATTATTGATGCCTGCGAACAAAGCCTGGTAAGATTGCAACGAGACTATATCGACTATTACCAACTGCACACAGCAAGGTTGGTTCATTTACAACAGGGCGACTGCATTGAAGGCATGCAACAACTACAGCAACAGGGAAAAATAAGGTACTGGGGTATTTCCCTAAATACTTTCGAGCCTGCACCCGAAGCTGATTTTTTTATGCAGCAAAATATAGGAAGCGGCTTTCAGCTGGTACTAAATATATTGAATCAAATTGCCTTGCCGCTGCTTAAAACGGCTGCTACAAAAGGTTTTGGCATCATTGCAAGAATGCCATTGCAATTTGGTTTGCTCACCGGCAAGTTTGACAACGGCGTTTCTTTCCCCGACAATGATCACAGAAAAAACAGGCTTACCAGTGAGGTAGTAACTGCAGCCCAAAATGCTTTACAACCCGTTTGGGAGTTGTGCAATAAATACCAGGTAACAAAAACACAACTTGCACTTAGTTATATTTTAAGCTACCCGCAAGTATCCACCATCATTCCGGGCATAAGGACAGCCAGCCATGCATTGAGCAATACACAGGGTTTAATTAAACTGACAGCAGAAGATATTTCTTTAATTGAAGAACTAGGCATGCATGAATTTGGTAAGATGCTGGAGTTAATTAAAAAGCAGGGATAAATAACATTGTTTTCGTCTTTTATTGTTGCACATATAATCATACACAATTTTAGAAACTGTTGCCATAGTTTCAACAGCATTTTTTTCATCGCCTTCAAATTTCGATAACAATACCAGCACATATTTTCTACCATCGGGCAGGTACACAATCCCGGTGTCGTGCTGTATGCCGGTGATGGAACCTGTTTTATGTGCAACTTTTACATTGGCCGGTAATTTAGCAGGAATGATTTCGTTAAACCGCTGATCTAATAAAATTTTCACCATTTGCCTGCAGGCTTTTTTACTCACCATTTTATTGGTTGCAATTCTTTCAAAAAGCAATAGCAGGTCGTAGGCGGTGGTACTGTTGTTCAAACCTTTTTCAAATGCCTTTTTATCTTCTACCCCACGCAACACCCGTATATCATTGGCGCCGATTTCTTTCATGGTGGCCATTACGTTTTCGGCTTTTACCAATTCAATCATAAGGTTGGTGGCAAGATTGCTGCTCGCAATAATCATATCGTACGCCAGTGCTTCAATCGTTTTCTTTTGCCCGATTTGTTTGTACAATTCCGGTTCGCTGTCATCTGATGATTCCAATGAAAATGGAGATCCATCCACGATACTGCTGAAACTATTTTTCACCAATATCGAATCTTTCAAAGAAAATTTGCCCTCCTTCGCCTGCTTCATAATTTCTATCAATACCGGTGTCTTCATGGTACTTGCTGCATGAAAGGATTGCTTCTCATTAATTAAAACTGTTTGGCCTGTGGCCAGATCTTTAAAGGCAACGGCAAATAAACCATTTGCTTTTGATAGCTCCTGTAATACCTGCTGCTGCAGTTTATCAATACCATTTTTTGGTTGCGCTGTAACCACTGCCTGCAGGCAGATACCAAGTATAAATAGATTTACGAATTTCATGATGCTGGTAATGTTAATAATTAAAAAGTTTATGTCTTATTGTTAAGGAATGGGGATTTATGCAATTAATGATTCCAACAGTCTTATAAAAAAATCAAAAAGAAGACTCTTCAATTGCCTTTAAAATATTAGAAAGACCTTTTGCTAATTTCTCTGTTTTATCCCAGCTATAACCAATGCGCATGTAGCGGCCATCTTCTTCAAACCAATGTCCACGGCCAACATAAGTACTGTACTTATTGAGCAATACTTCATGAAAATTCCGGGTATCAATGGCAATCTCTTTTTTAATACGGGGAAAACATACACAGCCCCCTTGCGGCTCTACCCATTCCAGCAATTGCTGTTGCTGCATAAAGTTTTTCAACACGGTAAAATTGCTTAAAATCATTTGCTTTACAGGCGCAAACAGTTTTTCTTTATTCATTAAATACCGGTACGCAATTTCTTCATCAACCACAGAATTGGTAATAAATATCTGTTCTTTTGCTGCCAGAAAAGTTTCCATTAATTCCTTGTTACGGCAAATAATCCAGCCAATACGTATGCCCGGTAACCCATACGATTTCGACATAGATGAAACACTGATTACCCTGTCGGAAAGTGTAGCAGCCACCGGCAGTGGCTTTATAAAACTCATATCCCTGTAGGTTTCATCCATCAGCAAGTAAGTTTCATTTTTTTCAATGATGGCAATTATTTTATGCAACGTGTCTTCATCAATTAATGTACCCGTTGGATTGTGCGGATAGGTTAAACTAACCAATTTGGTTTGTGGTGTAATCATCTTTTCCAACGCATCGAGGTCTATCTGGTAGCCATTATCGAAATTCATTTGCAGGTAACTAATGTTGGCACCAATTGTCCGGGGCGTTTCAATATTGGTAGCATAGTTTGATTTTGCAATCACCGCATGGTCACCTTTTTCCAGCATGGAACTGGCGATAATAAAAAGTGCCGCAGCTGCGCCGGGTGTTACTAGTACATCCTCTGCAGATAAATTAATTTCATCGGCTATTAAAGTCCTTAAAGCAGGTTTTCCTTTATGATCTCCATAATAAAGCACAAGGTCTTCCAGTGAAATACCTACATCGCTTAACCGCTGATCCGTAAAGGAACTCTCGGATAGATTACAATCAATATTTTCGTAACCATAGCCTTCGGGTGCTTCAATTTCTATGGGCATTCGCTTATAAATCATCGGCTTATTTTTTAGGCTATAAATGTATTGTTTATCCTTGTTTTAAATTACTTATTTTTTGCCTCAATAGCGTTATTTTTAACGCTGAAGTTTATAAAACTGTAACCATCTATTTGTTTACCAAAAAAATCTGTATGAAAAAAATAATAGTATTTGTATTTGTCCTCCTGGTTTTAAAAAGTGAATCACAGGTACTTTCAATGCGTGAACAGGCAAAGGTGATGGATGAATTGCTGGCAGACAGGCTCAACAATTTATTGCCGGTGTTGATGGAGAAAAATAATATTGATATGTGGATTTTAATCAGCCGGGAATACAACGAAGATCCTGTTTTAAAAACCATGCTACCCGCTACCTGGCTAAATGCCAGAAGAAGAACCATGCTGGTGTTTTATAACGATTCCAAACAAAAACTATTTAAAAAACTTGCAATAGCTCGTTACAATGTGGGCGACCAGATAGAAGCGGCCTGGGACATGAAGGCGTTTCCCGACCAATGGGATGCACTGAATGCTGTGATAAAAAAATACAATCCTGCAAAAATCGCCCTAAATACTTCTGAAAATTTTGCTCACGCAGATGGTATGGACTATACAGAATACAAGCAGTTTACCGGGAAATTACCTGCCGGTTATTTAAACAGAATCGTTTCAGCCGAACCACTCGCTATTAACTGGCTGGAAACAAGAACCGAAAGAGAAATGCAGATTTACCCGCAATTGGTAAACATCACTCACAACATCATCCGGGAAGGCTTTAGCGACAAAGTAATTACACCCGGCATTACCACAACGGACGACCTTGTGTGGTGGTTCAGACAAAAAGTAAATGATTTGGGATTAACCACCTGGTTTCATCCATCTGTAGAAATACAACGTATGGACAATGAGGTATTTGACCACCTGAAAGCCTTTACCAATAAGGATTCGGGACAGGTAATTGAGCCCGGCGATTTGGTACACGTTGATTTTGGCATTACCTATTTAAGATTGAATACCGACATACAGGAACATGTATATGTTTTAAAACCCGGCGAAACATCTGCGCCGGATTTTTTAGTGAACGCATTCACCAAAGCAAACCGTTTGCAGGATATTTTAACCAGCCAGTTTAAAGAAAATAAAACTGGTAACGATATTTTAGCCGGTGCGTTGGCACAGGCTGCAAAAGAGCATATCGAAGCCAGTATTTACACCCATCCGCTTGGCTACCACGGCCATGCCGCAGGGCCTACCATTGGTTTATGGGATCAGCAAAATGGGGTGCCGGGTAGTGGCGATTTTCCCATGCATTTAAACACCTGTTACTCCATTGAACTGAATGCTGCAACAGAAATTCCTCAGTGGAAAAAGAAAATCAGGATCATGCTGGAAGAGGATGGCTTTTTTAATGAGAAAGGATTCCGCTATATCAATGGCAGACAAAAGCAATTGTACATTTTGCAGCAAAGCAATCCTGTAATGAGTGAATGATAAAACTTCATTGTTACTTGTAGAAGGTAATTCGTCCATCCAATTGCTGACAGTATCTGGCATTGGGCATTTATGACAGCTTCAATCAATTTGATATTTTAAAAAACCGGTTTTACAAAATATAATTCAGCATTGAACTAAAAACAGCGTATAATCGGTGTAAAATAACAACACTGCCTTTGAATAATTAGTCAATTGCAGTACATGTAAAGCTCAATTAATTGATTTAGTAAATCATGGTAAGATAATTGTACTATTTATTGAAATTTCATTGACAGTACTTTAAAATCTTTCTAATAAAATGAAAAAGGCCTATTTGCTATGCTCAGTTGCTGTAATAATTTTTGCAGCCTGTAAAAAAAACTCAGATGTTACATTCACTCCGCTGCCGCCAGCTATTATAATTGATACGCTGCCTTTAGTTATTACAGCGGACCTTACGCTAAATGCAAACAAAAGTTATGTACTTAACGGACAGGTATTTGTAAAAAACAATGCCACTTTAACTATACCGGCAGGGATAATAGTTTCAGTAATTAAGAACGATTTGCCAGCCAACAAAGGCGTGCTTGTAATTACTGAAGGATCTAAATTAATTGTAAATGGAACGGAAGATAAACCCGTAGTTTTTACTTCTGCCGCTGTAAACAAAGCACCCGGCGATTGGGGTGCAATAATCATTTTGGGTAAGGCTCCAACCAATGTTGTGGCGGGTAATGTTGCAGGCTTAACAGTTTCCGACGATACAAAATTTGGAGGAACAATTTCAGATGACAACTCAGGTTCCATCAAATTTCTACGACTGGAATATTGCGGCGGCATCAATCCCGAAGCAGAAGGAGAATGGCTGGTAGACAAGGCTAGCGGCCTTTGCATGGCAAGTGTTGGCAGTGCTACTTCTATCGATAATGTGATGATTGTACATTCTAAGGATGATGCCTTTCAATTTGTAGGAGGCACTGTAAATGCCACTCATTTAATAGCTTTTAATAGTGGCGATGATGATTTTGATTTTGATCTCGGCTACACCGGCAAGTTGCAGTATATCATTGCATACCGCAGCCAACTCTCCTCAACCCACTCGCTCAGGGCAAACGGATTTGAAAGTTACAATGATGAAGTACCCACTTTAAATGCGCCGCTTACCCGTCCCGTTGTTTCCAACATGACGATTGTTGGGCCAGAAGGTAATTTACCAACGACAGGACATATTAACCAGGGCGTTTACATCCGCAAGGGAACACGTTTTGTAATGCAGAACTCTATCATTGCAGAATATACAAAAGGGGGATTGATGGTTTGCCCCAAAACCCGTCCCGTATTACTGTTTAATACAGGTTCCCTGTTCCGGTATAATCTCGTACACAGCGATACCGCCGCCAAAACCTTTAGTTATGATCACGGCAGTGAAACAATAGCATATGCTGATCCTGAACTGGAGATTTTCGCTTTGAACGCTACAAATAAAAATCAAATGTTTACATCTTCGGGCGACCTCATGCTGAAAACAATGTACAGCACCATCGGCCCGGACCTTTCTCCTGCTACCGGGTCACCAGCTTTGTCGGGCGCTAATTTTGACGGGGTAGATTATGTGGGCTTTTTTAATACCAGCATTGCTTACCGTGGAGCGGTAGGCCCCACCAATTGGGCAGCTGCAAGCAATTGGGCAGTTTGGAAATAATTTGCAACTATTTTTAATTTAACTTTTTAAAAAGCCGGTTTACCCTTTAGGTAGACCGGCTTTTTAAAATTTTGCATTAATCAATTAATTCAATGCCAATGAAATTTGTGGCGAAATTGTGAATTTTTTTTCCCATTTTTAGCAATCAATTTTCTTCTACTTTAGTAGATTAAAATTATTTTTTCTTTAAAAGGTCTTCCCATTAAATTATTTTTTCAACGACATTGCTTTTACCAATTAAATAAAAAATTATGGGCAGCGTATGCTGTATGTATTTTTGCCCGTTTATTATTTTATCTTGCCAACAATCGCTTATATCGCTGATTATAGGATTTAAAAACGCATTTTTAATCAATTAAAAAACCACTGACTTTTCCATTATGCATTTAGTCAACTTGCAAAAAAGCTTCACTGCCACTATTATTTTTTTTCTTTTTTTTACTGGATTCAGTATGAAAGGAATTTGCCAGGAAAATAATGCAAATGCTATTTCCCGCAATACTTTGTATGCAGACTTTGCATCCAAAGATGTTTATTATTCAATCAATTTCGATCATATTTTTCACAGAGGAAATAAACTCAGCTACAGTTATCGGGCTGGTATTTCTATCCTTAAAGATGCCTATTCTTTTCCCATCGGTATTCAGTGTTTTACAGGTGTTAAAAGTTCTCATGCAGAATTCAGTCTTACACTAATTCCATATGTTGATCATTCAGCGAAATCCAGGAACAGGTACGACAATACTGATAAATTTCTTTATGTTGAACCGGGTATAGGATATCGTTACCAGGCACCTGAAGGCGGGCTTTTCTTTAAAGCAGTTTTTACCCCCATTATCCTTTTAGATCCGCCATCCAATGATTTTTGGAACATGGATCCTAAACTATTTGCAGGTGGAAACATTGGTATTGGATATACCTTCCGTAAGCGGTAAGCTTTTTTTTACTATCGCAGATGATCACGGCATGTCGAACAATCCTGCATGATGTCTACTTTTTAATTATCAACTTAATTTAAACATAGTATCCCGTTTACCGAGCGGCTAAGGACTAATGCAGTTAAGGACTCTTTATGCCTTACGCTCGCCCATTAGGCACTACTGTTGTAAACTATCTGTTTAATAAATTACCTTCGCCACCTTATAAAAAATACAAGTATGAAACTGGAAGAAATATTACTGCAACGAAGCGAAAATAAATGTGAGTTGTGTAAATCAGAAGATACGCTGTCAGTCTATGAAGTACAACCTGTATCCAACAGCAACGTAGATAATAGCATCATAATTTGCAGTAAATGTCTGGCGCAGATTGAAAAGAAACAAGCGTTGGACAGCAAACACTGGAGTTGTTTAACAGAAAGCATGTGGAGCGAAGTGCCTGGCCTGCAAGTGGTTTCATGGCGCATGCTAAACCGACTAAAAGATGAAAGCTGGGCCGCTGATAACCTGGATATGATGTATATGGATGATGACAGGCTTGCATGGGCAAAAGCTACAGGCGACCACGAAAATGACTCTGCAGTAGACCTCCATAAAGATAGTAATGGACAACTGTTGCATACAGGAGATTCAGTAGTCCTCATCAAATCATTGGATGTAAAAGGATCTACCCTTAATGCTAAAATGGGTACGGTTGTAAAAAACATCAGGTTGGTAGATGGCAATACGGAGCAGATAGAAGGTAAAATTGAAGGGCAGGTTATTGTTATTCTTACCAAATATGTAAGAAAACAAAGTAGCTAGAAAACTGTAGTTTTCAGGTTTTAGTATGAAAAAGTCTATTATGGTTCCGTTCAATAATATACTTCTACATGCGGTACTCTATTTTTCCAACGCAGGCAATTCTTCATATTCAAAAGCAAAAGTGGGATCTGCCTGCTGCCGAAAATCTTTTTGTATCGTGTAGGCATTCATTTGCGGTGAGGCTATTTGGTAAGCTGCTAATTCCTGAATGCGTTGCTCACCGGGATTGCCCAGCAGCCATTCATAAGCAAGTGCCTCCGGCAGTATGGTGGGCATTCTTTTTTTATTGTTGTGTACCTGTTGCATCAGGCTGTTGGCTACAGTGGTGACAATAGCAAATGTGTTCATGGTTTCCCCGGTTTCTTTATCGGTCCATGGTTGCCAGATTCCCGCCATATAAAAATAGTCCTGCCCTGGCAGATTAACCAGGTATGGATAGGCCATATCTTTTTTTGCATGAGCTGGTTTAAAATGCCGCCACTCATAAAAACAGGAAGCAATAACCAGACACCTGCGTTTTAATGCTGCATCCCTGAACATTTTACTACTTAACAATTTTTCAGCCGTAGCGTTAAGCCATGGAATACCTTGTTTACGGGCCTGCTTTACCTCATCCATGGTTTTTATCCAGTGTGGTAAAAACTCCCAATGCATGGACTCAATCTCTACATCATTGCCTGCTTCATTTGCTCTTACTACCTCCCAATTGCCATATTCAAAACCGCTGCGTAATACATCCAAAGCTGCATGGGAGCCTAATTCTTTTTCAATTTGGTTGAGCTGTATAAATTGAACATGGGTTACTTTGTAGCCAAGATAATTGCACATGATTTGTATATTTTTTGTTGAAGTTACTGAACGCTGAAAGAAGCTTTTTTACTGCAAAGATAAATGCTGAAAATAGGTTTGCAGTACACTCAATTATATCGTTTATGGAACTTAGTAAATTGAAGTTACAGTACAATTGAACAGCAAAAATAACCACAGCAATTGAAATATTTTTTGCAGAAGTAAATTCAAATTCCTACTTTTATTGTTCACCAAAAAAAAGGAGGTATTCATGCAATCTACAGGTAATTCATGGACGTCTTCGGTTATTATCGAATAACCAGACCTCTACTTTAAAAAATAACATAGGCTTTTAAATAAGCCGGGGCCACCAGATAATCTGGTGGCTTTTTTTTATTTTGATTGATGGAGGGTTTACAATGTGTAATCAGCTTTTTAGCTTTATACCACCGGTTGCGTAGGATTAAAAATCTGCAGTAGCAATGCATACAACTCAGGATGTTTTTGCTCCAGCAAATCGGGGCGTTCAAAAAAGTATTCAGCCACTACAGCAAAGAACTCAGCTTCGTTGGTGGCGCCATAAGCGTTGATATCACTCTCGTCATCTTTTATCAGTGCAATCTCCTGCTGCATTCTTTGCAGCCATGGGCGCAGGTATTGTTTGTTAAGTATAAAATTGGGAATGCCATCTATGCTTCCATCAGTTTTATCTACCAGGTGTACAAACTCGTGAATGGCGGTATTGCTTTTGCCGGTCTTGTTGCTAAAAGCCTGCCTAAGCTCATATTGGCTGAGGATCATAATATTATTCATTGAGCCACTGCCTACCATTCCAAGTATGTCTCGTCCGTTCCCCTGTTGTTCAAATTCATGATTAAAAGAATCGGGATATAATAATATTTCATGCAGGTTTACATACCGCCACCCGTCAAAATTAAAAATTGGTATGATGGCACTTGCTGCAATTAAAACCCTGTCTATATCTTCTACTTTAGTTTTTACACCAGTAATTTTTACTGCTGCTAAAAACTGTTGCAATCGCTCCTGAAAAGAAGTTTGCTGCTGTGCATTCAGCTGCTGGTAAAAAGGAACTTCTTCCTGCAGTATTTTTAAATAATCTGGCGAAATTGGCTCAGTTTTTATTTGCGGCTGTTGTTGTTTATGCAATAACCGATACAATAAAACAACAGCGATAACCACAATCAAAATCAGGAAAAAGAAATTCATATAAATATCAAATTAAGTATACATCAAAACAAAAAAATAGCGAATTGCAAATACTACATAAGGTACAATTATTCACAGGCACCTTCATTTTTTTTTCATAGGCTCATCTTTTGGCCTTATTGTAAAAACGAAATGAGTCTTATGTTTTATAAGACTCATTTCATTTAACAAAAGAAAGGGATTGTAAAATATGTAAAGGCGAAACTTGTTTTACTAAGTTGGCTTGTCGCTTGTGTTTTGGATAAGTCCAATACCTGCTATAAAAAAAATAAGCCCCAAAACGCCATACATGATGATGGATTTAATATTGCGAACTCCCTGACCTGTATTCATAAAATAATACCCTGCAACAATAAGACCTGCCACCCCTAATAAAGTGAGTAGTATTCCAATTAATCTTTTTTCCATAAAGTGTTTTTTACAATTAAGGCAAACACAATGCCCGTTATTTACACTTATACTTTATAAAATTGTGGTAAAACTTATCTACAATTAAAGTTATCGCTACTCAGATTGAGCAAAGGAATACTCATAATTTATCCCTGATAAATTTATTGGTAACTCTATAAAAACTCTGTTTACCTAAGGCTTTGCTGCAAATACTTCTTCATCAATAAAAGGCTGATTTCTTAACCGCTTACCGGTAGCTCTAAAAATTGCATTTGCAACTGCTCCCCCCGTTGGTGGAAGGGCAGGTTCTCCAAGACCTGTTGGGTCAATTCCATTGTCTACAAAATGGACTTCAATTTCCGGAATTTCTTTCATCCGAATTAGCCGGTAATTATTAAAGTTCTTTTGGTCGGTTGCACCATTTTTAAAAGTTAGTTTACTGTACATGGCATGTCCAAATCCATCTGTAATGCCACCCATGGTTTGCTGACGGGCACCGCTCAGGTTAATCACCTGGCCACAATCTGCTGCTGCATAAATCTTTTTTACAACTGGTTTGCCAGCTTCCATAATTACTTCGCAAACCTGCGCCACGTATGACAAATGCGAATAATAGACACTAAATCCCTGAAACACGCCGGGCTTTTTACCCCAACCTGCTTTTTCAGTAGCCATCTTAATAACAGCTTCCATCCGATCGATGCTGTACTTAATTGCTCCAGCAGGCGCTGTTCTGGCTTTTGCCAGTAAATCGAGCCTGAATTGAACTGGATCTTTACCGGCAGCCTCCGCAACTTCATCAAAAAATGCTTGTTCGGCAAAGGCTAAAAAATTGGTGATGGGCGCACGCCATGCACCGGTTGTTATCGGCGATTTGTGCTCCATACTTTCAATCAATAAATTATCGACAGCACCGGATGGGAAATTATCTTCTCTGGTTGTATTACCGGCATTGATGCCCACACCACGACACTTATAACCAATCATATTTCCATTGCTGTCCAGTGCCGCTTCAAATCGGTAGCGCACTGCTGGCCGGTAACTGCCGCCTGTAACATCATCCTCTCTTGTCCATATTACTTTTACCGGTGCTTTAATAAGACTGGATAATTCAGCTGCTTCCACCACATAATCAAACTTCAGGCGTCTGCCAAAGCCACCGCCGAGCCTGGTAATTTCTAATGTGATTTTATCTTCCGGCACACCCAATAATTTTGACACAGCATTGCGTGCACTCGCAGGTGTTTGTGTAGGTCCAACCAGTTCAATTCCATCGGCTCTAACATCTGCAAAAAAATTCATGGGCTCCATCGGCGCATGTGATAAAAACGGACATTGGTATTCTGCTTTTACAATTTTTGCAGCCGAACCGAATGCAGCTTCAACATCACCATTCTTTCTTTTAGTATCAAACTTTCCGGTATCTAATAATGTTTTAAAAATATTATTATGATCTGCTGTACTTTCAATTGTGCCTTCATTTTCGTATTCAATCTTCAGTAATTTCCTTGCCTTCATTACCTGCCAGGTAGATTTACCCACTACCGCCACATTATTTTTAAAAACTACCACATCAACAATACCGGGCATTGCTTTCGCCGCAGCGCTATCCACCGATTTTATTTTTGTGCCGAATGATTCAGGTCTTTGTATCATGGCAAACATCATACCTTCCCTGTAAAAATCAAGGCCATAAAGCGGCTTGCCTGTAACGATACTTTTGTTGGCAACATTCTTAACCGACGTTCCGATTATTTTAAAATTACTGCGGTCTTTTAGTTGAACATCTTTAGGTACAGGCAACAGGGAAGCCGGCTCAGCCAACGCCCCAAAATCTAATTGCTTACCAGATTTACTATGACTCACCATGCCAACGTTGGCAGTGCATTCCTCAACCGGAACATTCCATTGATGTGCTGCGGCCTGTATCAACATTGCCCGTGCAGTTGCTCCTGCAGTTCTTAATCTTTTCCATGAATGTGGCACAGCACCACTGCCGCCGGTTAACTGACGATCAAAATTCTTTGTATCAAGCTTAGCCTGCAATACTTTTACTTTCGTCCAATCTGCATCCAATTCTTCAGCCACAATCATGGGGAATGACGTCATGATATTTTGCCCCAATTCCGGATTGGGTGACAAAATAGTTACTATGCCATCGCTTGCGATTGACAGGTAACTATTAAATCCCATGCTACCGGCAAAAGGGATTTTGCTGATGATGACAGGCGTTTCTGCTGCTGCACTAAACCAACTGAAACCAAGCATGAGACCACCACCTGTAATGGTAGTTAATTTTAAAAAATCTCTTCGGGATGTATTTGTTTTTTGCATGAGATTAGATTTTAGTGCTTGCTAATTTAACTGCTTCCTTGATGCGATGATAGGCCGAACAGCGGCAAATATTTCCATTTAACGCATTTTCAATTTCTGCATCGGTTGGGTGCGGCTTCTTTTTTAGTAAGCTGGCAGCGGTCATTATCTGGCCTGCCTGGCAATAGCCGCACTGTGGTACATCTACTTCATCCCATGCAAGCTGCAACGGATGATCCCCTTTTTCTGACAGACCTTCGATGGTGGTAATGGCAGCAGTTTTAATGGATGAAACCGGCAACACACAGGCCCTCATAACATTGCCATTCATCAGAATAGAACAGGCGCCACATTGTGCAATACCGCATCCAAACTTAGTTCCTAACAGGCCAAGATTATCTCTCAGCACCCAAAGTAAAGGCGTATCGGCGGCAACATCTGCCTTGTATTCTTTATCGTTTATTTGCAATGTGTAAACAGGCATTTTTAAAAAATTTTATGGGTATAAAATTAAGAAATTAAAATACAGGAACTGGCATTATTATTCAGCATTGGTTAACACTAATTAGTGCAAAAAGTTTTGGCTGATGGTTGGTAATATTTTAAAGCCTGTTTCTATTAGCAAGTACTGATATTTTAATTGAAAGCAAGCTTGAACTTTTAAAATGCAATTCTCCTTGCGGTTGGCAGTACTATCGCATGCAATTTATATGATCGCTTTTACTCCCATCCCTTAAAGAACGATCTTAGTTTTCAAATTTAAGCCCATCCTAAATATTATAATAATTTCAGCATTGCGGTTTGCTACAAATTAAATTGCATCTATACCAACTTGCCGGCATATTTCCGCTACTGCGAAATAAATTTGAATGATGCTAAATACAATTGACGGCTTTAATATTGCTGCATAGTATGAATGCGGCGCCTGTTACCAAATAGGTACTGTAAGTGTAAGATTCTATGTAGATTCGGGTTATAATTTTTACATTACATATTGCACAATACATTGCCTGTTTATGTAATGTACTATTATATCAAATTACATTCAGCAACACCACAACATAAATAATGAAAATAAAAGCAATAATATTAGACTTAGACAATACTATTTATCCCGTAAGTTCTATCGGGAATAAACTCTTTCATTCTATGTTTTCCTTAATTGCTGAAAGTGGAAGTTATAACGGAGAGCTCAATGAAATAAAATCAGCAATAATGCGTCGGCCGTTTCAAATGGTTGCCAGCGATTATGATTTTGGTAACAACTTAAAAGCAGCTTGTTTAGGTCTTTTATCTGATTTAGCTTATGAACAAAAAATGGAGCCTTTTAATGGTTATGAATGCCTGAGAGAAATCCCCTGCAAGAAATATCTTGTTACAACTGGCTTTACCAAATTGCAGCAGAGTAAAATAACACAACTTAACATTGAAAAAGATTTTGAAAGAATATTTATTGTTGACCCGGCCAAATCAACTTTAATTAAGAAAGATATATTTCTTCAAATACTGAATAACGACCATTATAAAGCTGATGAAGTATTGGTGGTAGGAGATGATATGGATTCAGAAATTAAAGCGGCAAAGGAATTAAATATAGAAACAGTTTTATACAATCACGACGATACTAATTTCCGGATAGAAAACCAGCAAACAATAAATAATTTTAAGGACCTGCACCTTTATTTAAAATAAAAAGGACTGACCAAATTTACCCAATGCTTTGATGTAAACGCAGTAGGATGTTGAATAAAACCCAATGTTCATTAAAATCACACCCCAATGAAACCGGCATGATTAATTTTATCAAATACCTTTGCCCTATGCAAAGCAATCTGTTAGATGTAATTATCATTGGTGGCGGGCCTATTGGCCTTGCCTGTGGATTAGAAGCAAAAAAGGCCGGGCTCAAATACCTTATTCTGGAAAAAGGAACGTTGGTTAATTCCCTGTACCATTACCCGGTAAACATGACCTTTTTTAGCACCAGCGAAAAACTGGAAGTTGGCGGTATTCCTTTTGTAAGCAACAATCCAAAGCCCACCCGTAACGAAGCATTGGAATATTACCGCAGGGTGGCGGTTTCCGGCAGCTTATCCGTTCATCTTTTTGAGGAAGTACAGTCGGCAAAAAAAACAGAAGATCATTTTAAAGTTACCACTCAAAAGCAAACCTATCTTACCATCAATATAATTATTTGCACCGGCTTTTATGATATCCCCTATTTGCTGAATGTGCCTGGCGAGGAGTTGCAAAAAGTTAAGCATTATTACAACGATCCGCATTTTTACGCTTTTCAAAAAGTGTTGGTGGTGGGTGCTGCCAACTCTGCTGTGGATGCTGCATTGGAAACCTATCGCAAAGGTGCAGACGTAACCATGGTAATAAAGAGTGAAGCTATTGGCGACAGGGTTAAATATTGGGTAAAACCCGATGTGGAAAACCGTATAAAGGAAGGCGCCATCAAAGCCTATTTTAATTCAAGCGTAGTTGCCATCCGTCCAAAAGAAGTGGATATACAAACGCCCGATGGATTACTCAGCATTGAAAACGATTGGGTACTTGCCATGACGGGTTATCAGCCAAACCTATCTTTTCTCCGCAGCATGGGTATTGAGTTAAGTGCAGATGCTGTTTGCAAACCAACCTATAATGAAACAACCCAGGAAACAAATGTGCAGGGTATTTACCTGGCTGGCGTAATTTGTGGTGGAATGAATACCCATCGCCTTTTTATTGAAAACTCGAGGGAACATGCGGAGAAAATTATCGGTGATATTAGTGGGAAAAAAGCGTTGGAGAAATAAAGAACGCATCAATGAAGGCGTAGGATGCATTACGTCCTGTGTGTCGTTATTACTAAATAATAAATTTTATTGCAACAGCAATTATAGCCTGCATCAGTAACAGATAAACACCGAACAGAGCCGATAGCGATCGGCTCCGACGCCTACTGGAAACTAAATAACGCAACACTTCTGGCGCAGAACTCCATTCTGTACCTCTTTGTTAGAAAGACAAAATAAAGTTGATTAATATCCTCTGTAAGCCTTGTTATTAACGCCCCTGTGATGCATAGAATCACGGGAACCGCTGCAAGCAGACAACAGCAATAAAAATACGATTAGTACCGGCAGTAATTTGATAAGACTATTTTTCATTGGATAATTTTAAGTTTTAGATTAGGTGTACAGATTTACGGGGATTAATATTACAGGTGAACGTTTGAAGGAACTTTTTATTGTGAAGATCCTTTTCTATAACCGATGACCAAATGGATTTGTTCCATTTGTATAATTGATTGCTTTGTAAAAAATGCTTTTAAAAAGCATGCAATTAAAATTACTACAACAACAGTTCAGGATTTTTTTTATGATTTAAATGTAAAAATATTCTGTGGCAACTCAACCCTCAGTCAGTTGCTATATCTATCAACGCCGTACTCAATAATCTGCAGCCGTTCATGGAATTACACTGCAGCAGTTACTTTCCAGCAATTAACTTTACAACATGTTTAAATTCCTCGCCTGGATCATCCTGTTTATCCTTTGCTGGCCAGTGGCTATTTTAGCGCTGATACTGTATCCCGTTTTTTGGATACTATCCTTACCTTTTCAAATACTTGGGATTGCTGTTGATGGGGTTTTTGGTTTACTAAAAGGCATCATAATGCTGCCTGGTAAATTGCTGCAGCGGTAGGTTGCGGGCGAAGCTAACTTCATTTTTTTTAATGCATTTTTTTACGTCCCGGACCGGGTAATTGTCAGTCTGCTATATTATATTTAAGTGTGGTGTTTATCATAGGCTTAACAGTCCAAACTATATCTCCTTATTACTTAACTAATATTTTTAACCACTGCAATAAACGCATTAGTAACGTTTAGGCACCAATCGGAGTTTTTGCGTCTGGTAGTACGAACTAGCATCTACTCTAATCAATCTGAAG
>JBBQEA010000059.1:0-23825 GCA_038320245.1 Chitinophagales bacterium
ATTATTAAGGGGGGTAGTGGTGTATGGGGGGAAATAAAAATGATTCCTCATCCTGAATTAACACAGGAAACTGCAACTAAAATGGTGAAATATATCATGCTGTTAAAAGACTAAAAATTCATATGAAAAAAGTACTAACGATTGCCGCCGCATTCTTTTGTTTGGCAGGCCATGCTCAACAAACTCCCAATACCCTTTCTGCCAAAGAAAAAAAAGAAGGCTGGAAATTATTGTTCGATGGCAACAGCACAAAGGGCTGGCATACTTTTAATACAAAAATAGCAGGCGAAGCCTGGAAAGTTAGTGAGGGAAATTTGCACCTCGATGTTGATTCAAAAACAGGCAGGGGAGATTTGACTACTGACAAAGCTTATGCAAATTTCGATTTAAAATTGGAATGGAAAATTTCAAAAAATGGCAACAGTGGAATTATTTTTTATTCGCAGGAAGGGGAGCAATATAAAAACTCCTATCTCACCGGACCAGAAATGCAGGTACTGGACAATGATGGCCATCCTGATGGAAAAATAATTAAACACAGGGCTGGTGACTTGTATGATTTAATAAAAAGTAATAAAGAAACGGCAAAGCCGGTAGGTGAATGGAATGAAATAGAAATTATTTGTAACAATGGTAATCTTAGCCTTTTTTTAAATGGCGAAAAAACGGTGTCAACTATTTTGTGGGATGATAATTGGAAACAATTGATTGCAGGCAGTAAATTTAAAGAAATGCCCGACTTCGGTAAATTTAAATCAGGCAAAATTGTATTGCAGGATCATGGGGATGCTGTTTACTTCCGCAATATTAAAATAAAGACATTGTAACGTATGTCACTCATTTCGGGAAAAGCTTCTGTTACTTGTAAAATCTAAAATTCAATTATGAAAAAACTTGCCCGGGCAGCCTTATTGGTTGCCTTTATTTTCTCTGCTTTTAATGTCAACGCCCAGGGGAAAAAGATAGCGAAGGGTTATTACCAGATAACCGTCTACAACTTTAAAACCAACGAGCAGCAAAGCCTCATTGATAGTTATCTGCAAATGGCCTACCTGCCTGCATTGCACAATTTAAAGATAAAGAATGTAGGTGTATTTACACCCATCACTAATGATACGTCCATCAATAAAAGATTGTATGTTATTATACCGCTCCCATCGTTTGAAGCTGCTGCCACATTAGCCCAAAAAGTGAGCAGTAGTGCTAATTATTTATTAAACAGTAAGGCTTATCTCGATGTTGCTCACACTAGTCCAGCCTACACAAGGATAGAAAATATTTTGCTGGAAAAATTTGCAATGGCACCGTTTTTTGTGCTCCCTAAATTAACAGGAAACAGGGCTGACCGAATTTTTGAATTACGCAGTTACGAGAGTGCATCGGAGAAAATATACCAGAACAAGGTTTACATGTTTAACGAAGGAAAAGAAATTGACATTTTTACAAAGCTCAATTTCAATCCTGTTTTTTATGCCAATGTAATTGCCGGAAGCCATATGCCCAACCTGATGTACATGACAAGTTTTGAAAACATTGCAGACAGGGATGAGCACTGGAAAAAGTTCTCAGCCAGTGACGACTGGAAAAAACTTTCGGATATGCCCATGTATCAAAATAATGTTTCTAAAGCTGATATTATCCTAATGAAATCTGCTCCCTATTCAGATTATTAATAAGCCAGGATGATTGAAAAAATTTTAATCTTTTTTTTCGGGTTTAAAAATGAGTTTAATTATGAAATTTATTACACTGCTAAAATCAACCCTTTTTCTGTTATTAACTTTTTTCTTTTTCTCTTTTTTGGTCCCTAAAAAACAGCCTGCTGTATTGGTTTTTTCCAAAACAAATGGCTACAGGCATGCAAGCATTCCTGCAGGTATTGCTGCAATTAAAGCAATGGGTGCAGCCAATAATTTTTCGGTAGATGCTACGGAAGATTCACTCGCTTTTACTGATGAAAATCTGGCTAAATATAAAGTAGTAATTTTTTTGAGTACAACCGGAAACGTTTTGGGCGACGCACAGGAAAAAGCATTAGAAAAGTTCATTCAGAAAGGATGCGGATTTGTAGGTGTGCACGCCGCTGCTGATTGCGAATACGATTGGTCCTGGTACGTAAAAATGGTAGGCGCTAGTTTTCTTTCGCACCCGGAGCAACAGGTAGCAAAACTGCTTGTTAAAGATAAATTACACGGCTCAACCAAACACCTGCCGGATGTATGGGAAAGAAAAGATGAATGGTATAATTTTAAAAGCATTAATCCGGATGTGAAGCTGTTAATTTCCATCGATGAAAATTCTTATAAGGGTGGAAAAAATGGCGATAATCATCCCATGGCCTGGTATCATAACTATGATGGTGGCAGGGCTTTTTATACAGCGTTGGGGCACACAGAAGAATCTTTTAGTGACCCACTTTATTTACAACATTTACTAGGGGGCATTCAATATGCCTTAAAAAGGTGAAAGTAAAATGAATAAAAATTAAATCCGCTTAGTAAAAATTCTGGGGATTTTTTCAATATTTAAAACTAAAGGAACAGGCTTTTGTAGTTAATTAATTTTTTGAAATAAAGTGTTGAATACTTCCAATGTTTAATGTACGAATCGTTTAATCATTGAACTTAATCGCTTGAAAAAAAGAAGTCAAATACTTTTCTACAAAACTATTTACTGATATTTATAAAAAAATGCCACATGGGAGATACACTCCAAATTAAAAAATCAGCTAAACAATACGACGTAGTAATAGTAGGTTCCGGCGCAGGCGGTGGCATGGCTGCCTATGTGCTTGCCAATGCAGGCTTAAAAGTGTGCCTGCTGGAAGCTGGTCCCAATTATGATCCTGCTATCAATTCTTCTCAGTTAAAACATCCATGGGAATCTCCCAGAAGAGGCGCTAGTACTAAGTTTCGTCCTTTTGGCGATTTTGATGCCTGTTACTGGGGATGGCAAATAGACGGTGAACCATTTACACATGCACCCGGCGATAAATGGGAATGGTGGCGTGCAAGGATGGTTGGTGGCCGTACTAATCACTGGGGCAGAATTTCGTTGCGCTTTGGCCCAAAGGATTTTAAAAGTCACAGCATTGATGGTTTAGGAGATGACTGGCCAATAGGATACGATGATATAAAGCCTTACTATGACAAGGTAGATAAAATGATTGGCGTTTTTGGTACCAACGAAGGGTTACCCAACGACCCGGATGGAATATTTCTTCCACCACCCAAGCCAAGGCTACATGAAATTTTTATTAAAAATGCAGGGGCCGCAACAGGCGTTCCGGTTATACCCAGCAGACTTAGCATCCTCACAAAAAAAATCAATAAAGACAGAGGGGAATGTTTTTACTGTGCACAATGCGGCAGGGCCTGTAAGGTATATGCCGATTTTTCCTCTTCTTCCGTTTTGATAAAACCTGCTATTGCAACCGGAAATGTTGATCTGGTAACGAATGCTATGGCAAGAGAAGTACAAACCAATAAAGATGGTTTGGCAACGGGCGTTTCTTACGTAAGTAAAGATGATATGCAGGAATACCAGGTGCAGGGAAAAGTTGTGATCCTTGCAGCAAGTGCTTGCGAAAGCGCCAGGCTGATGTTGAATTCTAAATCGGAACAGCACCCCAATGGAATTGGTAATTCAAGTAATGTAGTGGGCAAATATTTACATGATTCTACTGGCGCAGCCATGGGAGGGGTGTTGCCACAATTGTTCGGCAGAAAGCGGTACAACGAAGATGGGGTTGGCGGAATGCACGTTTACTCACCCTGGTGGGCAGATAATAAAAAGCTTGATTTTCCTAGAGGCTATCACATTGAATATTGGGGTGGCATGCAGCAGCCTTCCTATGGCTTTGGCTTTGGAATGGAGGGCCAAAATGGTAAACATCCGGTTAATGGAAAAACAAAAGAAGCCGGTGGTTATGGTGCTTCGTTAAAAGAAGACTACCGTTATTTTTATGGCGCCAATGTAGGTATGGCAGGCCGTGGTGAAAGCGTTGCAATGGCAAGTAACTATTGTGAAATAGACCCGAGCGTAGTGGATAAATTTGGTATACCTGTTTTAAGATTCAATACTAAGTATAGTGAGTATGAAGTTAAGCAGGCTAAACATATGCAGGAAACTTTTAGAGAAATGATGCATAAGATGGGTGCTATAATTACCTGGGGCGATACCAATGATGCATCCAATGATTATGGTCTTGCTAATCCTGGAAACATCATTCATGAAGCAGGTACCATAAGAATGGGTGACGATGCAAAAAAATCGGCACTCAATAAATGGAGTCAGGCGCATGATTGCAAAAATTTATTTAATGTTGATGGTGGGCAATTTGTATCTCAGGGAGATAAAAATATCACCTGGACTATTTTAGCGTTGAGCATGCGGGCATCTGAATATATTATTGATGAGTTGAAGAAGCAGAATTTGTAGACCCCTGCCCCTAAAGAGGAAATTGAGTCAGCGTCTGCTATTTGCGAATGTATAAACTTGATGAAATAAAAGCACTTTAATTATAAAACCCTTACCTCTCCTTTAGGCGATGGGGCAATAAAACATTTTTTATGAACAGACGGAAATCCATAAAGGCCATTATTTTGGGTACAGCTTCTACCTCATTGATTGCAGAAGCCTGTAAAACAAGTGATAAAAAAGCAACAGCAGTTGCAACTGAAGTTGATGATGCAGACCGAATGGCGGAAGAAAAAGTATTTAATAAAAAACTATTGGAGGAAACTTTTTTTAACAAAGAAGAAATGGCTACCATTACTATTTTGGGAGATATTATCATTCCAAAAGACGCCAGAAGCGGAAGTGCAAGTGATGCTAAAGTGCCGGACTTTATTGAGTTTATTGTAAAAGATATGCCACAACATCAAACTCCTATGAGGGGAGGATTGAGGTGGTTAGACCTTGAGTGCCTCAAGCGTTTTGATAAACCATTTGCCTCCATTACAGAAAAGCAACGATTGGAAGTGGTGGATGATATTGCTTATCCTGCCAAAGCAAAACCTTCGATGAAACAAGGTGTAGCCTTTTTTAATTTAATGAGAAATCTTACTGCTACTGGTTTTTATACTACTGAAATGGGGGTTAAGGATATTGACTACAGGGGCAACACACCAAACCAATGGAACGGTGTACCAGATGATGTACTGAAACAATATGAAGTTGCTTACACTGATAAAGAAATGAAGGAATGTATAAGTTATGAGAAAGTATAATGGTCTTTTTTTAAAAGAATATTAGTGGGTTATTCAATTATTTATTTGCATTTTAAAGTTAGATGGAATAACGTTCCCAACTGCAGGGAATAAAGTAATGCGATTTGTATAATTTCCAAAAGGCAGTGATAATTATTTAGTTGATTAAGAAAAAAGGAAATCAACTGTAAAAAGAATTACTTAATATTTTTTGTCCCGTCAATTGATAACACACTTAGACCTTAAACTAAGCCATCAAACTTTTTTATTCCACCATAACTACCTTATTTTTACGGCCTAAAAATAACAATCTATGTCATACAACTTACTTAAGGGAAAAAAGGGAATCATATTTGGTGCTTTAGATGAAAAATCAATTGCCTGGAAAACGGCTATTCGTTGTCATGAAGAAGGAGCAGAAATATTATTGACCAATGCGCCCGTTGCCATGCGTATGGGAGAAATAAACAAACTGGCCGAGATGATAAATGCGCCAATAATTCCCTGCGATGTAAGTAGCAATGAAGATGTGTTGAACCTGATAGTGAAGGCTAAAGAACATTTTGGTGGTGGCGTCGATTTTATTTTACATTCAATAGGCATGAGTTTGAATGTTCGCAAGGGCAAACACTATACGGAGATAGATTATGGCTTTAACGCAAAAACGCTTGATATATCAGCTACCAGCCTTCACAGGGTGTTGGCCACTGCTATGAAGCATGATGCTATCAATCAATGGGGAAGTGTTGTAGCGCTCACCTATATAGCCGCACAGCGGGTTTTTCCAGACTACAATGAAATGGCCGATGCTAAATCTTTACTCGAAAGCATTGCCCGCAGTTTTGGTTATCATTATGGCGTAAAAAAGCAAGTACGCATCAACACCATTTCTCAATCGCCTACCCGTACTACTGCCGGTAGTGGAGTTAAGGGGTTTGATGGCTTTATCAGCTATGCAGAAAAAATGAGTCCGTTGGGTAATGCCAGCGCAGATGATTGTGCCAATTATGTTGTTACACTATTCAGCGATATGACAAGGTTTGTAACCATGCAAAACCTGTTTCATGATGGAGGATTTTCTTTTACCGGAGTAACGGCTGATGTAATTGAACAGATGGAGAAATGATGAGGTTGAGGGGGGAATAAAGTTGAAAGGTTGAAATGGTTGAAAAGGTTGAAAGGTTGAAAAGGTTGAAAGGTTGAAAGGTTGATAATGTTGAAAATTTGGAACGTTAATAAAGCTGATAGGGTAGACGAGGTTGATAAGGTTGGTGAAAGTAACAGAGTTGATCCGGTTAATGGGGTTTATAGAGTTGAAAGGGGTAAAACTAAAAAACCACAAAGTATATCAAATGGAATCGATCGATATTATAGGCCATATTGGTTCTGCAATCAGCAGTATCACCTTTATGCCGCAGGTTTACCAGGCATGGAAAACAAGGCGGGTGGAGGATTTAAGTTTGGCTATGTTGTTAATTGTTTTTGTAAGTACTATCGTGTGGCTGATATATGGCGTAGGCAAGGTGTTGTGGCCGGTAATTATTTGTAACGGTATTATTTGTTTATTGTCTTTATTGCTTATCTATTTCAAGTTTAGTTTCACTAAAAAATAACCTGGTTTCAGTTTCCATAATGCAAAAGCCACCAAAATAAAATTGGTGGCTTTTACTTATCTTACCTGTGGAATACTATTTCCGGTTGTTGTTTATTAATATTCGTCTTCATTAAAGAAGAAATCTTCCTGGCTTGGATAATCCGGCCAGATGTCTTCAAGACTTTCATAAACATCTCCACCTTCGTCTTCAAGTTCCTGTAAGTTTTCGATTACTTCAATAGGGGCACCACTGCGAATTGAAAAATCTATCAGTTCGTCTTTGGTTGCTGGCCAGGGTGCGTCTTCTAAATGCGATGCTAGTTCTAGTGTCCAAAACATTGTATAAATGTGTTTAATTTTTTGCAAATGTAGAAGTTTGGTTGAATCTACCAAATGAGTTTTTAAAATAGTTACTTTTTTATAAAACTAGATTTGATATATTGCCTTCTCATTATCGTAACGAAACAATCCAATCAAATATTTTGCCGAATGTTAATTGCTTCAAATATTGTTAAAAGCTATGGTAGTCTTCCGGTTTTAAGATCGGTAGATATTACAATTAATAAAGGTGAAATTGTAAGCATTGTTGGCTCGTCCGGTGCCGGCAAGAGCACGCTGCTGCACATTTTAGGCACTTTAGACAAGGCAGACAGTGGTAGTATAGTAATTGAAGGCCAATCGCTGGGATCGCTAAAACCGAAGCAGTTAGCCGCATTCCGAAACAGGCATATTGGCTTTGTTTTTCAGTTTCACCATCTGTTGCCGGAGTTTACTGCATTGGAAAATGTGTGCATTCCGGGGTGGATTGCAGGTGGAAAAAAAAAGGAAGTAGCAGCCGAAGCAACTAAAATTTTAACAAATCTTGGTCTGGCCGACAGGTTAAGTAATAAGCCACAGCAACTTTCCGGGGGCGAACAGCAAAGGGTTGCTGTAGCAAGGGCATTGATAAATCAGCCCTCAATAATAATGGCAGATGAGCCTACAGGCAATCTGGATAGTGCCAGGGCAAAAGAACTGCATCAGTTATTTATTGATCTTCGCAATCAATTTAATCAAACATTTTTGATTGTTACCCACAATGAAGAATTGGCTCAAATGAGCGACCGGGTATTGGTGATGAAAGATGGAAAAATGATCAACCCAAATTAATACAGCCTATCTCTTTATCGTCTTTGGGATTAGGATAGTATGGCAGATAAATATTGGAAGCCATTTTGCAGCAGTAGCGTAGCAATTTTTTTTCTGGTAATTATTAATGGTTTGTTATGCAGAACTTCATTTAAATTACTAATCCTCTAAACATCTAAACCTACTGAATAGAGATAGCCGAATGACTTAGATATCACTTGCTACCAAACTCTTAATAGTAACCTTATTTATTTATTCTAGGTTTCCATACAGTCTCTGGTACTCTTAGCAAATGCCCGGCATATCTTGATAAAACAAAAAGATAATCGCTTAGCCTGTTGATGTATTTTATAACCAATGGGTCAACAAAAAGCTGATGTTCCTGCATGTTAACGCAAAGCCTTTCTGCACGCCTGCAAACGCATCTGGCAATATGTGTGGTGGAGATAGTTTGGTGGCCGCCTGGAAGAATAAAATGTTTCATCGGGGCAAGTTCTTCATTCATCTCGTCAATCTCAGCCTCAAGAAAAACAACATCACTTTCTTTAAGGTCGGGTATTTTCATTAGCGGTTCCTTATCCGGATCGCATGCAAGCGATGAACCAATAGTGAACAGCCTATCCTGAATTTCTTTTAATGTAATGCTGATTGGTTGATTGGCCATTAAATCACTCACTAAACCAATATAAGAATTAAGCTCGTCAACTGTGCCATAGGTTTCAATTCTGATGTGACTTTTGGCTACTTTGGTGCCGCCAATAAGGCTTGTTGTACCCAGGTCGCCCGTTTTGGTATATATCTTTAATGACATTATAAACTGGTTGTTTTTGTTACTTTCTCCAACAAAGAAAGTAATAAATAGTTTATAAAACTAAGCAGGTTGTAAAATGGTAGCAGGGTGTTCGTTCATTTTATCCGTTTCAACCACACCGTCCCTCAGGCGTATAACCCGGTGTGCAAAGTGGGAGATATCTTCTTCGTGGGTTACCAATATTACTGTGTTGCCATCCGTATGAATTTTTCCTAAAATATCCATTATTTCATAAGATGTTTTGGAGTCAAGATTACCGGTAGGTTCATCTGCCAAAATGATAGAAGGATTGTTGATGAGTGCCCTTGCAATGGCAACCCGCTGGCATTGTCCACCGCTTAATTCATTCGGTTTATGATGGCTTCTGTCATCTAGTTTTACTTTGCTTAATACAGCCAATGATCTTTCAATTCGCTCCTTTTTGCTAACGCCGCTATAAATAAGCGGGAGGGCTACATTTTCTGCCGCAGTAAGCCTGGGCAGCAAATTAAATTGCTGAAATACAAAACCAATTTCTTTGTTTCTTACCTCTGCCAAATCATTGTCTTCCATCCGGCTTACATCTTTTCCATTTAAAATATACCTGCCGCTGGTAGGCGAATCCAGGCAACCCAAGATATTCATCAAGGTAGATTTTCCGGATCCACTCGGTCCCATTAACGCTACATATTCATTTTTGAAAATATCCAGGTTAATGCCTTTTAATACAGGCAAAGGCTCTTTGCCCAGATAGTAACTTTTAGAGATATTTTCTAAATGAATAATGCTTTGCATATAATTAGTTTATTTTTTTTGCGACACTTTAAACGCTGTAACCCGTTTCAACTCTGTTAACTTTATCAACTCTATTAACCTTATCAACTTTATCAGCCAATCACCCCTTACCCTTCGTCCCGCTTGATCACTTTTGGAACTTTAAAAAACACCCCGTCTTGTTGCGGTGCATTTAGCAGCGCTTCTACTGTTGTAATGCTACCCTTTACTTCATCATCCCTTAACACATTGATACCATCGCTCATATGCAACAGGGGCGCTACTCCGGTAGTGTCTAGCTCGTTTAATTTTTCTACAAACTGTATCATTCTTTGTAAATCTGCCTGCACCTGTTCTTTTTCTGAATCATTAAATTGCAGCCTTGACAAGTGGGCTAGTTTATCAACCAATTCGATATTAACTTCCATTGAACAAAAATAAAGCATTCATTGCAGCTGTAGTTAATAATTGGATAAATGGTTGAGTTAATCACCAGGTGTAGTTTAAAGAAGGAGGATATCAACAATATGTTTGGGCTGTTGCGTTATACGGATTATTCATTTGGGAAACACTAGGTTTAAAGCCGCTTTTATTTTAACCCAATTGCCCATCCATCATTATTGTTAGTTCTATCGGCCTGTACATTGCAGAAATATCATTGCAACTAAATATTTATTTTAAAACTGTCGTGGTGTAGTTGAATTGGCCAATACAAAAGCTACACAATAATTTAGCCCTTCAACAATGCATCCATCTTAATTTATTTATCTTCGCCCCCTTATGAATGATAATAGAGAAATAGTTATGAGTGGGATACGGCCCACCGGTTTTTTACATCTGGGGAATTATTTTGGAGCTATCCGGAATTATGTAAAAATGCAGGATGACTTCAACTGTTTTTTTATGGTGGCCGATTGGCATTCTCTTACAACGCATCCTGATACAAAGCAACTGAAATTAAATGTACACCGGGTTTTGGCAGAAAATATAGCCTGCGGTCTAAACCCGGATAAGGTTGCCTTATACTGCCAGAGTCATGTACATGAAACTGCTGAATTATATCTTTATTTGAATATGCTTGCTTACAAGGGCGAACTAGAAAAAACTGTTACATTTAAGGATAAGGTAAGGCAGAACCCCGAAAACGTAAATGCAGGATTGCTAACTTACCCCGTATTGCAGGCAGCGGATATTGTTTTACATCGTGCCAAATATGTGCCGGTGGGAAAAGATCAGGAGCAACACCTGGAAATGGCCCGAAATTTTGTTAATCGGTTTAATCACAGATACGGTGAGGTATTTCCGGAACCACAGGCTTTTAATTATAACCAGGCGTTGATTAAAGTTCCCAGTCTTGATAACACCGGTAAAATGAGTAAGAGCGAAAACCAGCTGGCAACGTTGTACCTGGCAGATGATGATGCTACAATACGCAAGAAGGTTATGAAAGCTGTTACGGATGGCGGGCCTGTAGAAATGAATTCAGCTAAACCGGATTATATCGAAAATATATTCGACCTGATGAATTTAGTAAGTTCAGCCGATGTGATTAATAGGTTTGAACATGATTTTAATAACTGCAGCATTCGCTATGGCGACATGAAAAAGCAATTGGCAGAAGATATGGTTAACTTTATTTCTCCCATCAGAAATCAGGTAGAAGCCATATTACAGGATGAAAAATATTTACAACATGTAATGGAAACGGGTGCTGCTAAAGCCACCGCAAGTGCCAATGCTACTATGTTACAAGTACGAAAAGCCATGGGACTTAATTACTATTAAATGATATTTTTTATGCTTTCCTCAGCGTAGCAATAATTTCATTTTTCATCAACTTCATTTAGGATGACTTATTTATGTACCGAAAGTGAGTTTAAATTAATTACAAACAGTGTAAATCACTCCAAAAGAAAATAGTTAAAATATTTGTGTCGAAATCATAATTGATTACTGTTTAAATTTCATACTTTCATTAGTAGTTAATTTATTTCGGCATTGTAAACAGCATATCTCAATAAAAAATTACCATTACAGGTAGGGGCATTATGGCAAAAACAAAAAAACCAAAGCATATCGCAATTGCAGGAAATATCGGTGCCGGCAAAACAACATTAACCGAGATGCTAAGCAAACATTACAAATGGATTCCACAATTTGAAGATGTTGATCACAACCCATACCTTAATGACTTTTATGAGGATATGCCCCGCTGGAGTTTCAACCTGCAGATATTTTTTTTAAATAGCCGCCTTAAACAGTTATTGGAAATTCATCACGGTACGGAAACTGTAATTCAGGATCGTACCATTTATGAAGATGCAAACATATTTGCACCCAATCTGCATGATATGGGCCTGATGGGCAAACGTGATTTTGATAACTATTTCCAGTTTTTTGAAACATTAAAAACAATGGTACAGCCGCCGGATTTGTTGATTTATTTAAAAGCATCTGTACCTACGCTGGTCGCTCAAATTCAAAAAAGAGGCAGAGAATACGAAGAAAATATCCGGTTGGATTATCTTAAAAAACTAAATGATTATTACAATAGTTTTATTGAAAATTACAAAGAAGGTCCGCTATTGATTATAAATGCAGATAGCAATAAGTTTGCAGAAAATGAGGAGCATCTGGGGCAAATAATTACCAAAATTGATTCTACTTTATTCGGCTTATTTTAGTAGGAAAGGGAAGAGGAAAAGAAATCTTTAATGCGGCTATTAAAAATTTTTATCTTATAGTTGTTTTTAAATAGCAGCATTCAATAACTAATCAATCAATTGATTTTTCATTGCATAAAATACCAGTCCTACAGAATTTTTTACACCAAATCTTTCCATTAGCCTGTCTTTAATAGCCTCTACAGTCCTTGAGCTGATATCCATCTTAAGGGCTATTTCCGAAGCAGTATATTCCATGCAAACCAGCGTAAGTACTTCTTTTTCTCTTTCAGTAACTATAATTTCTGTGCTAAGCGAAGGATTGAATTTTTGCTTTCCGTAATTCTTTTTTATCAATACCTTATTAACAAAAGGGTTTAGGTAAAAGCCCGTCCTCATTACATCCTGTATGGCGCTTCTAATTTCAGAAGGTTCTGTGCTTTTAAGCAAATACCCGGCAGCACCACAGTCCATCAGGTGACCAACAAAGCGCTCATCTTCGTACATTGTAAGTATAATCACTCTTACTTTTGGGTATTCTTTTGTAATTTGTTTAGTAGCGTCTATGCCATCTTTTATCGGCATCTTTAAATCGCAGAGTATTACATCCGGCTCTTCCTGTTCTTTTATTTTTTGGAGTAGTTCCTCTCCATTATTTGCTTCAAAAATAAATTCAATATTGGTATATGCCCTCATAGAGAGTATAACCCCTTTACGGAATATCTGGTGATCGTCTGCTATTGCTACTCTGATTTGTTCCATAGATTAAACCATATAAAATCTACTTAAAAGATATTGGGTTATATATGTGTGCAAGTTAATCGATTAATTTTTACGCAGCCTATGATTGTGTAAACACTATTCTCCTTTACTATATTACACTCAGCTAAAAATTACTAATAAGTAGAATCTTTAGGTATTTCAATTGTTACCTTATAGTAGGTGTGGCTAGGGTCTATTTCAAAAAATATACGTCCATTTAATACCTTAATTCTGCTGGCAATGTTTTTAAGGCCTAATCCGGTGCTTACATGGTTAAGTCTTTCAAATTCACTTTGGATAATACCATGTCCATCGTGGTGAAGCCTTAAATAGCTGTGAGTGGCATTGGCATTTTGGGTAAGATGAATAAAGCCGGCTTGACTATGTTTTATTATATTATTTACCAATTCCTGTATAATACGGAATATTAGTAACTCCTGCTCTAGTTTTAAACGGGTGCGGTAATCGTGAAAACGAACACTGGCATTGAGTGATCCACTACCATTTATTTTTTGAAAGAGATCGCTCATGGCACTTTCTAACCCAAAGTTTTTAAGGGTAGGCGGCATCATACTATGGCTGATATTCCGAATTAGTTGAATGGCATCATCAATAATTTGTTTGGCGCTAAAGATTGATTGTAACTGAGAAGCAGGCTCCTGGTTAATCATATTTTCATTCAGGTAAAGCCGTGCAGTGGCTAGTAATGGCCCTACATCATCGTGCAGATCCGCTGCAATGCGATTACGTTCTTCTTCCTGAAATTTGATGGAGGCATTCAGTAATATCTGTTGCTTTTCGTCCTCCATCTTTTTTAATGCGCTGTTAAAGCGGGTTACCTTACGTTGGTGAAATACTACAAAGAATACAATGCCAATGGTTAAGCCAACCATACCCAGGGTTCCCAATAACATAATATAATTTGAACCCGGCGGAACACCGGCTGGAACTTGTAAAAATTTCATTTGCGGTTAAAGGTTTGTATTTTTTGTTAATGGGTATGCTATATCTAAATCGATATCAATATTTTTATTTGGGCTTTTTAAATGGTCTTCATTTTTAGCATTTACGATAATGCCTGTACAAATGAATATGTTTTTGATTATTGTAACAGTGTCATATATAATTGTATACTGCCTTCTGAATTCAGGATCATTAATCATTGATCTGGAAAAAAGGAAAAGGAAAAAATTACCTGAAAAGTAAATTAAGAAACCAACAGAAATCCAAAATACAGGTTGGAAATAAATAGAAGTATTTAAGTCATTTTGTATTTTATTATAAAAAAAATACACAATTACAAATAAAAAATATAAACATTCCATTACAAGTGGAATAAAACTGAAGACACCTGGTTTTGCAATAAAATAATCGTAAACCGAATATAAAAAGAAAGAGATTACTGATAACAGAAAAACAATTTTACTTCTTTTAGTAGGTACACAGGTATAATAAAAAAAAGAAAGGAGTGAAAATTCCGCTACCAGAAAAAATCTTTTGACTAATAAACCAAGAATCCCATTTTGGAATATGAATTTGAAATAAATAGAAAGGCACAAGAAAAAGGCGAATACAGTTGTATATAAAAAAAATACCTTTAATTCTGTAGACTTAATTTTTTTATAAAAAATTAAGCACAGAAGAAAAGGCGTGAACTCAGCTAAATAAGTAATATAAATTAGAATCTGTAAAATAGGAATTAGTTTTTTCAAATATAACTAACACTTTAACGAATTCAAAATTTACTTAGTTTTAATGAATTAAAGGTTCCACATAAAATAAAATAGTTTAGAGGTTTACTTGATAGTTTCGTATTGTAAACTTCAATTAGTTTTTAATAAAAAAAAACAGGTAAAAAACTGATGTGATTTTTATTGTAAGCCATAATCCAACAGCGCTGAGGGTTTCAACCGAAATTAAGCGTATGATTACTTTTAAAAATTTGGTAAATATACGCCCCTTAAATAGTAAAAATACTATTTAGTTTAACTGTATCTTTACCTGCGTAGTAATACTATTTCAAATTGGATGGTAAAATGTTACCTGCGGAGGTGGGGGTAATTAAGATCTATTATAGATGTGGATTTATGAACTGAATGTAGTTTTGTTTAACATTTTTACAAATGTCTGGAACATTATATTTAAAAGTAAATGTGGAGTAATTAAAAAGTTGATTGGCACTACTAAAACAATTTTTTCTAAAGCAAATAATAGAGTTGTTATCTGTTTAAATAGATCGGGATAATTAGCTGAAACGAAACTATCAAGTAAAGTATCCTATACCAATCAACAACACAAAAGTATTAAAGTAATGCCGCAAATTCCAAAGCAGTAATACCCTTTTTTAATAATGATACTTTTACTTTCGATGGGGTACAACTCGTAATAATTAAGGCGTATAATTACCTAACAAGATTGTGAGAAATACTAAGGGGTTTTACATAATATTAAATCCTTTTTTTCGTTTAGTTCTTAAGTTTTCAAAACATGCTTTGAAACTTAATTAATTATAAAAAAAATATTTCGAAATTATTTATTTACATGCATCGTTGCACCGCATAAATACTTACTTTTAATCATTAAGACTAACCAAGACAACCTATTATGTCCATTTCCTCCAGCTCAGATTACCTTATCAAAATTGCAATCGCTGATGATCATAAAATTTTTCGGGAAGGGATAAAAATGGCCCTTTCCGGGAAAAATAATCTTAAAATGTTATGGGAAGCGGAAGACGGCAAAGACATGATGCATAAGATTGCCATCAAAAAACCCGAAGTTTTACTCATGGATATCCGGATGCCCGAAATTGATGGCATTAATGGTATTGAGCTAATTCGCAAAGGATATGAAGACATTAAAATCATCGTACTAACCATGTACGACGATCACCAGATGATCAGCAAAATGATGGAGATGGGAGCAAATGCATACCTGACAAAAACCACCGATCCCGAGGAAATTTACAATGCTATTTTAACTTGCATGAATGACGACTTTTACTTTAATGACCTCGTAAACAGGGCTGTAATGGGGAAGCTGATGCAAAAGAAAAATGTGCGGCAAATTTACGGAACCAATGCAATTGTACATTTTAGTGAAAAGGAAATTAAAATATTGAAACTTTTGGCTGAGGATAAAACTACAGACGAAATTTCTAAAACTATTTTTCTTAGTCCCAGAACAATTGAAACCATTAGACAAAACATGAAAACCAAGGTAAATGCAAAAACTATTGGTGGGCTAATAATGTATGGAATGAGGAATAAACTCATTGAATAATTTATTTTTAATAACGTCAACCTAGTTCTTTATTTAGTCGCTCAATCGATTAAACTTTGTCAATAAAAAAGTGTCTAGTAATTTTACGCTATTCAGTCTTTCTGCGGAAAAAATTAAAATTTCAGATTAGTTGAATTGCTGTTCAGTAAAAAATTAATTAGTTTGAGATGGGCATCAATTCTTTTTAATTTAATATTAGAAGAATCAGTTTGTAAGTATATTTTAATTGTCTAGATATTTGAGCAACCGTACAGCAGCTCTTATTATTTTTTTTCTTATTAAAACTTGTATAAGTACCCTTTTCATAATGAAACTAAATATTTACCGTATTTTCCCTAAGTATAAATGAAACGTAGTTTTACTATTTTTTTTACCCGATATATTATCAGATTGAATACTTTCGTTAGTATTGTATCTTATGCGACTTAAATAATAAACCTCATGCCACAAAATAAGGATCAATCGGAACCCATAAAAGTTTTAATAGCAGATGATCATGTATTATACAGAGCTGGTGTTAAAACTGCATTAAGCACTAAAAATGATATTAAGGTAATTGCTGAAGCCGATAACGGCATGCATTTATTGAACATGCTGAAAATAATTCAGCCCGATGTTATTTTACTAGACATTCAAATGCCTGTAATGGATGGCATTGGTGCTTTACCAGAAATAAAGAAAAGCTGGCCGCACATAAAAGTTATCATGCTTACAATGATGGATGATCATAGTATGATTACTCGTTTAATGGAATTGGGCGCAAACAGTTACTTAAGTAAAACCAGTGACAGTGAAATAATTTATGAAGCTATTAAAACCTGCTACGAGCAGGAGTATTACTTTAATACACTAACCAATAAAGCGCTGCTTACCAATTTAAAAATAAAGAATACCATTACACCGCAAAAGATTGTGCAAATGGAAGCCAATCTTAATGATAAGGATATTTTGATTTTAAAGTTGATGTGCGAAGAAAAAAGCACCAAGGAAATTGCTGATATTGTAGATTTAAGCCCACGTACCGTAGAAGCTATCCGGGATAAGCTTAAAGTTAAAACCGGAGCCAAAAGTACTGCGGGCCTGATAATGTATGCCGTAAAAAATAATCTTTTAGACGAGGCCTTGTAAGCCAGCTTACCGCAATTAAATAGTTGAAAGTCCTGCCATATTTGGTGGGATTTTTTGTAACTGTACTCTTCCAACTTACTTTTTTTTATCCGAACTCTTCACTGGTAACTCAAAAGAAATGTACTAATTGCATCAACATTTTTAAATAGAAATTCCACAACTAAATCTGGCAACCAATTATACTACTTTCAACAAAATCCAGCCATCTTCAACTTCGCCTTTAACTTCGCAGCATGAACTATTGTAACTGGAACGGTAAAATTGTGCAGGAAGGCACACCTATTGTTGGTGCCGATAACCGTGGACTCCGCTATGGTGATGGGTTGTTTGAGACAATTAAACTAAGTAATGGGCGCCTGGTAATGTCTGATGAACATTTTGCAAGACTGTGGAATGGTATGCAGCGGTTGCAGTTTGATATACCAAAACACTTTAGCCCCGATGTATTAGAAGAGCAAGTGTATGCGTTGGCAAAAAAAAACGGTCATTCCGGTGCAGGCAGAGTTAGGCTTAGCATTATAAGAGGGGATGGCGGTTTGTATGATGCTAAAAATCATTTCCCCAATTATATTATTCAAACTTGGGCCCTGCCACAAGGCAATGGAGAATGGAATAGTAATGGATTGGTAGCTGGTATTTTTACAGATGCCACAAAATCCTGCGACGCTATCAGTAATATAAAACACAACAATTACCTGCCTTATGTTTTAGCAGCACTAAAGGCAAAAAAAGAAAAATGGAACGATGCCATTCTTCTAAATTCGCAACACACTATTTGTGACAGTACCATTGCTAATATTTTTATGGTAAAAGATGAAATTATTTCTACTCCAGCCCTGTCACAAGGCTGTGTAGCAGGTGTAATGCGGTATGCGTTGATACAGTTTCTAAAAAAATCAGGTTGGCAAATTATAGAAAAAGCTATTACGGTTGATGAACTTTTGCTGGCAGATGAAGTTTTTTTTACCAATAGTATGTATAACATCAGGTGGGTGAAGCAAATTAATGATAGCTCATACTCCAACAGTATTGTTCAAACAATATACAGCAATTTTGTGCCAACTATTTACTGATAAATCTGTTATCTTTCTATAAAATAATGAATATGCAGGAGGTAACTATTTTTTGGTTTAGACGAGATTTAAGATTGAACGATAATGCAGCCCTTTATCATGCGCTGAAAGATGGACATCCTGTAATTCCCATTTTTATTTTTGACAAAAATATTCTTGATAAATTAGAGGATAAGGCTGATCGTAGAGTGGAATTTATTTATAATGCTCTGCAAGATATACAGCAACAATTACAACAAATTGGTGCTTCTCTGGAAGTGCATTACAGTACACCCATGGAGGTTTTTGCACAACTGTTTAAAAAATATAGCTTTAAAAAGGTTTTCACCAACCACGACTATGAACCTTATGCAACCGCAAGGGATGGAGCCATAAAGGAGTTTTTACAACAGCATGCTGCGGAACTAACAACCTTTAAAGACCAGGTTATTTTTGAAAAGAATGAAGTGGTAAAGGATGATGGTAAACCCTACACGGTGTTTACACCTTACAGCCGTAAATGGAAAGCTGCACTAAATAATTCATCCTTTAATGCTTACCCAACAGAAAAATACTTCTCTAATTTTTATAAGCAATCACCGCAGGTAATTCCATCATTAAACTCAATGGGATTTCAACCAACCGGCAACCCATTTCCGCCTGCAACGTTAAATGAAGAGTTGGTAAAAAAATATGCTGTACAAAGAGATATTCCATCTATAGCCGGTACTTCCAAACTCGGCGTTCATTTGCGTTTTGGTACAATAAGCATCCGTTCGTTGGCAGCAAAAAGTCAGGGCCTTTCAGAAACTTTTCTAAATGAATTAATATGGAGAGATTTTTACCACATGATTCTTTGGCATTTTCCACAGGTTGGAAAAGGTAAAGCTTTTAAACCAGCATACGATTTTATTGAATGGAGCATTGATGCCGGCGAATACGACAAATGGTGCAGCGGTCAAACCGGCTATCCCATTGTAGATGCCGGTATGCGGGAGTTGAATGCTACCGGTTTTATGCACAACAGGGTGCGCATGATTGTAGCTTCTTTTTTTACCAAACACTTGCTGCTGGACTGGCGATTGGGAGAAGCGTATTTTGCACAAAAGCTATTGGATTTTGATTTGGCTGCCAACAACGGTGGCTGGCAATGGGCCGCTGGAAGCGGCTGCGATGCGGCGCCATACTTCAGGATATTTAATCCATACCTGCAAACACAAAAGTTTGATCCGCAATTACATTATATAAAAAAATGGGTGCCTGAGTTTCAGGAATTTACATACCCTAAGCCCATTGTTGTTCATGAAGAAGCAAGAAAACGTTGCCTGGAAGTGTATGCAAAAGCATTGAAAAACTAAAGGCCGGCATCAAAACTGGTGGCCGTTTCTATTGCAGAAAAATATTTTCAGTGGTCATGTTTAACTTATAATCTTTATGAGCCTTCATCAAGGTTATAATTGCCTGTTTACCCAAATGCCCAAGTGAAAGTGAATATTCATTTACATATAAATCAATATGTTTTCTCATTACTTCTTCGTTCATTTCCTGCGAGTGAAATTTGATATAGGCATTCAGTTCAGGGTATTTTGAAAAAGCATATTCAATACTTTTTTTGATTAAACTATCAACTTTATGTTGAATAAAAGGATCAATTTCTTTTTTTATTACGATGCCTCCCAATGGTATTGGATTACCGGTTTTAGTCTCCCAGAAATCGCCTAGATCAATGATTTTTATCAAGCCCTTGGCTACATAGGTAAAGCGGTTTTCATGAATGATAACTCCCATCCCTTTACCCTCCAACACAAATTGTTCTATTTCATCATACCTCAAAAATATTTTCTTTATTGCAAGAGGATATGCCTGTGAAAAAAGAAGATGAGCGGTGGTATTTTCTCCAGGTATAGCTATTAAATGATCCGTAACGTTTTGTATGCCCACTTCTTTATTTGAAATTAACAAAGGACCAACTCCGGTACCTAAAGCACTCCCACTATTTAGTACCAAATATTTATCAAGCACCAACGGCAGCACGCCGTAGCTAAGTTTAGTGATGTCCAGCTTGCCTTCAATGGCCCATTGGTTAAGTGTTTGCACATCATCGAGTACCACCTCCAGCTCAATGCCTTCATTATCTATTTTATTATTTACCCATGCATCAAAAATAAAGGTATCGTTGGGGCAAGGGGAAAAGCCAAGCGTTAATTTCATCTGTAATTTTTAATTTATTTTTTTATTCCCTGTTGGAGAGCGTCGTTATAAAACTAAACCATCGTCAACCAAATTCAACCATATTGAATCAGCTTAAAAAAACATTCAACTAAATTCAACACTATCTAAGCACCTTCAACCATATTAAACAATCTTCAACAATATTCCACAGCTTCTAACCACCTTCAACCATATTTAACGATCTTCAACAACATTCAACCACTTTCAAAACCTTCTAACCACCTTCATGCATATTCCAACGATCTTCAACAACATTCAACCAAATAAAACAACCTTCAACATTCTCCAACAACCTTCATCCCAACAACCTCACAAGTTCCTTGTTCAAATTCAAGATGGCTTCTTTCATTTTCCACTTCGATTTATCCCTTTCGCCCACTTCGTTACTGATGCTGCGAAGCTGTAGAAAATTTACTTTTTCCTGCAGGCATACAAAATGCAGGGCAGCGCCTTCCATCGTTTCAATCTGTGCACCAAATTTATCTACCAACATATTTTTTTGGGTAATGCTGTCGCTGATGGTATTAATGGTAACCGCATTTACCAATGGCAGTGGTACTTTTTCCTTTACCAGCTTATCATTTATCAGCCATCCGTCGTTGTATGGAAATTCATTTTTATTTGCAAGATTGGTTTCAAAAATATAAGTAAATTCTCCTTTTTCATTTATGCCAATATCAGCAAAGCAATCCTTTTCTACAATAAACGTATCGCCTAATGCAAGGCTATTAGTAAAAGAGCCTGCAATGCCGGCCTGTATCACTGATTTATATTTTTTTTCCTGCAGTTTTTTTTGCAGTTGGTAAATAGCAGCAGGTGCCCCTACACCAGTTATTAAAATATCTACCGGTAAATCAAGCTGTATGAATGGCGCAATTTCCAGTTCAGTTGCAGCGACAATTAAAATCGACATGCTGCAAATTTCGGGCTTATAGGGCACATATATACAGGAAGCTATTACCTTTGCCGAAATTTTTAGCCCCTTATATGGTATATATTACCCGGATAGAACACTTTAATGCTGCTCATAAACTTTTTAATCCTTCGTGGAGTAAAGAAAAAAATGAGGAAGTTTTTGGCAAATGTGCTAATGAAAACTGGCATGGGCATAATTTTGAATTGTATGTAACCATTAAAGGAGAACCGGATGCTGAAACGGGCTTTGTATTTGATGCAAAAAAACTAAGTCAGATTATAAAAGAGTATGTAATTGAAAAGCTCGATCATAAAAATCTCAACATAGATGTGGATTTTATGCAGGGTAGATTATGTTCAATTGAAAATTTAATTACTGCTATCTGGGGGCAATTGATTGCTCATTTGCCAGCAGGTGTTCAATTACATGCTTTAAAATTGTATGAAACACCCCGGATTTACGTTGAGTATTTCGGCGATTAATTTTTAGCTTTACCAAACAATTGACCTTTATTATTGTAATTGAGAATGTAGTTTTCGAAGATTGAGCAGCACACTTCTGCTATATCTTCCTGCGATATTTTGATGGATAATTATTAAGTTGTCAGTATCAAAGTTATTTGTAGTTAATATTTTTTCAAGTGTAACATACATTTTATGGTAAACAGAGTATCCGTTTATAGAAAGGAGCATTTTAATGCTGCTCACAGGCTTCACAATCCGTTGTGGGATGATGCAACCAATGCTAGTATTTTTGGCAAATGCAACAACGCCAATTTTCATGGACACAACTATGAGTTAATTGTAAAATTAACAGGTGAAGTGGATGCTTCAACAGGGTATGTGTTTGATATGAAATTATTGAGCGACTTAATCAAAGAAAATGTGCTGGATAGATTTGATCATAAAAACCTCAATCTTGATACTGTTGAATTCAATGCGTTGAATCCATCTGCAGAAAATATCGTGATTGTTATTTACAATATTCTCAGGGCAAAAATTGATGTTAAATATGATTTGCAGATCCGTCTTTTTGAAACGGAACGCAACTTTGTTGAGTACCCTGTCTAAATATTAACTATAAAAGAAGTTTTAAAATGGCTTACAAAAAAATAGATCAGTACGATCTTGATATTACCGAAGGGCTTACAAAAAATTACAAAGAAGCTTTGAGCCTTTTAGGTGAAGATACTGGCAGAGAAGGGCTGGAGAAAACACCTGAGCGTGTGGCCAAGGCCATGCAGTTTCTTACGCAGGGATATCAACAGGATGCCAATGCCATTTTGAGTTCTGCAAAATTTCATGAAGAGGTGAGTGAAATGATAATTGTAAAGGACATTGAATTGTATAGCATGTGTGAACATCACATGTTGCCTTTTTACGGCAAGGCTCACGTGGCCTACATTCCCAACGGATGGATTACCGGCCTTAGCAAAATTGCCAGGGTAGTGGATGTATACAGCCGCCGCCTTCAGGTGCAGGAAAGATTAACACACCAGATTTTAAATTCCATTAGAGAAACACTGAATCCTTTAGGGGTTGCAGTTGTAATAGAAGCATCACATTTGTGTATGATGATGAGAGGAGTGCAAAAGCAAAATTCTGTAACTACTACTTCTGCATTTTGGGGAGAGTTTGAAAAGAATGAAACGAGGAGTGAATTTTTAAAATTAATCAGCGCTAAGTTACATTGATACCCAAAGATTATACACGTCAAAATCAATAGTGCATTCAGTTGTTAACTGAAATGTGCTATTGATTTTCTGAACATATTTATTTCCTTCCAGCTCAAAAATCTCCACTGTTTTATTCTCCGTGTCGGCTATTATATAATATTTTACCCCTTGCATTTCGTATAAATTGTACTTTGTATTTCTGTCCCGTAGTTTCGTGGATCTTGAAGAAATTTCTACAATTAATACAGGTTTTCTGGTTAAGTAATCTTCAGTAAATGCTCCGCAGACTACCATGCAATCAGGCCTTACTACTGAATCTTCGTCAATAACCCAATCAAGTTCATTATATACCTCACAATTACAAGTAAAACCGATTTCCTCTAATTTATTGCTAATCTTCTGGTTAAATTTACCTGAAAACCATTGATGACTTCTTACAGGTGATGGCGCCATTGCATAAGGATAACCATTTACCAGGTCCCAATCTCCTTTCCACAAAAGATAATCCTGGTAGGTATATCGCTCCGGCTTAAATATTTTATCTGGTAATGGCATAATTATTTTGTTCTTCAAATTTAAAAATTATTTTTGATTCAAACTTTTAAATTATGCAACACGC
>JBBQEA010000060.1:0-23780 GCA_038320245.1 Chitinophagales bacterium
ATCTACCGTAAAGTCTACACGGGTGGTTGACAGTAAATCTACTGGGGTATTGCTATTTAAATAACTATCCTGCAAGATGGCGGTAAAGCCACTGCCTGCAAGTCTATTCGGTTCAAACTCCAGCTTATACGATTGCTTTTGAATATTCCACATATTGTAGAAAATGGTATCGGTAAAACTAATTGGCTGTCTGCCTTCTATGGCAAGTGTTTTACCAGCTCTTTGTATGCCAAAGTTCTCGCCGCCGTTGGATAGTTTTTCTATGTCATGCCCATCTATTTCATTGGAAAACGATGCATCAATTTTAACGATGTTAACATCCCCTACATTGCTGCCGCTTGCATCAAGCAACCTGCTGTAGATGGTTGCTATGGCTGCGGCCGGTGTGGCTGGCCTAAAGCCGGATGTACCAGTGCTGCTTATTTTACTATTCTCATGCAATGTAACCGAACCAGATCCTCCTCCACTGTTCTTTACAAAAAACGCCTGACCGCTTTCGATAGTGATGTTGTTGCTACCAGTGTAACTTCCTCCAGGTATCGGCGCTGTGTAGCCCAAATCGCCATCAAAATATTGATATACACCAAGGCTGTTACCAAATTTCTTTTTAGAATCCCACAGGTAGTATACATTATCTATTTCTGACGAACGGGTAAGCTTGGTAAAATCTATTGCTGAAGGGTAGGTATTACCAATTAAACCGTATAAATTAGTTGGTACGTTGATTACCCTATCGCCCTTGTACATACTGCCGGTTGTTTTAAGCGTAGTTGCATTGGTAGATGTGATAGCACCTGTTGGTAGCTGCGAACGATCACCTCTAACATATAAGAAATAAGCATCGCTGCTGCTGATGGCTGAGGTAGTACCGGCTATTCCTGAAAAGCTGTTAGAAGCGTCATTATAACTAAGCATAGAAGCAGTGCTGCCGGGATCAAATCCACTTCCGCTACCGGTGATCAGGGTGTTTTGCTGCCATGAATCCTGAATTGTTTGGCTACCATTGGTTGGTACCGATAACAATCTCCAGCTACGGAAACCGTTGGCGGGTATGTAGCGTTCTATGGTTACTTTGCTCTCACCGCTTAAACTTCCGGTTATTTCACCAATAGCACCGGTACCCGTTGCATCGGATTTAAGTGTCACCGAGTTGCCGCCAAAATCAGCAGTGCCTTGTATGATGAGTGTTCTTGTTGGATTAATTACAAGACTACCAGCCCCGCTGATGGTAAGTGACTTACCCGTTGGTAATGTAAAATTAACATCCATAAGTGGGTAACCAGTGTTGATGATTACATTCAGGCTTCCGTCTGGTATTCCAGCTGTCCAGTTACCGGCACTGTTCCAGCTACCAGCATCTCCGCCCTGCCAGTTGGTGGATGTAACAGGAGCAGCAGTGATTTCGAAAGTTGCTGTACCTCCCAATGATAAACTGTAGTTGCTACCTGCGCTCAATGTACCTAATGTATAGGCGTAGGTACCTGCAGTTTCGCCTGTAGCCCTTTCTAAAGCACCAGTTGTACTTACACTTGGGGTAGCAGTAAATGTGAAGACAGGATCCATTCCACCAACTGTTTTACTTTGGCCTGCAGTAGGCGTGATTGAGACAGCGGCTTGATTTACCAGCACACTTGCACTGGTTGGAGCAGCGTTATAATTAGAAGCATCTGTAGGCGTAAATGTTACTGGTTGACTGGCTGTTCCTGCATTGGGTGCAGTAGTTGGCGAAGTAAAGTCAAAAGTGCCTGCAACGCTTGCAACGCCACCACTTAATGTAGATGATGCCAATGTTTGACCAAAAGTAATTGCACTTGCGGTTGGAGCAGTGTTGATTGTTGGGTTCGCTTTATTGACCAAAACACTTGCTGTGGTCGTAGCGATATTATAATTTGCTCCGTCTGTTGGAGTAAAAGTTACACCCTGACTTGCTGTACCGGCATTTGGTGAAGTGGCAGGAGTTGTAAATGCAAACGTACCTGCAACACTAGCAACACCGCCACTTAACGTTGACGAAGCCAATGTTTGACCAAAAGTTATTGATGTTGCTGTTGGTGCTGTTGTAATTGTTGGTGTTGCTTTTACAATTGTAAATGTTGCTTTGTAGTTTGCACTTCCATTTGTGTAGTAACTATCCCCGTCATTAAGATAGGCTTGAAAATAGGCCTCAAAAGTATAATCACCTGCATTTTGTCCTGCTAATAAATTTATGTTCGCATTGTTAGTCTCCCACCGTTGATCCCCAGCGGTTGCATAATTCTCACCAAAACCCAATTGAATGTAGCTGAAAGATACAGAACCAGCGCCTGCAGAAGTTAGATAAACTTTATAAGCAATCTGACCGCCAGTAACATCAGAGCTACCATTCTTAAATGTTTTGTTTTGAGCTCCATTCAAAATCAAGGAGTTGGACCCATAGGTAAAAGAACCAATTGACCAGCCTTGAACGTCACTATACTTCGTATAGATATTGGCCCCACTATTAATGCTAAAAATAGCATAAGCATCAAAAAGACCGCCTCCGGCAAATCCGTTTATGGAAAAACCAATAAACATAGCAAAAACCATAAACTTCCTGGAAAGATTATTGAAAATTCCAGAGTTTTTTTGAAAATCAGGGGAAGTCGCATTATTATTCATAAACAATCGTTTTAAATGGTAGAAAATGGTATGATGAAAAAAGGATTTTTAAAATTATATTATTTTTCTTTTGTGATACTTTATCTAAAAATACTGATTCGATTTTGATCGATACATGGTTTCATCAGTAGTAGTAAAACTTAATTGTGCACTAGCTATCGAATTAATCATGGCAATACTCTATACTGTTTTGTGATATGGCGAATTGTTTTCATTTTGATAGACTGATTCACCAATAACAGTTGCCTTTGTAATAAGGACAACAATTTCTTAAAATCAAGCTAAATTTTTTTTATAGTGAAATAAAATTCTGTTTAATAAGCAAGCATTTATAAATAAGGAAACTAAAACAAAATAAAGGCAGGTCTTCAAATGCAAAAAGGTTTCCTGTTACCAAAATCATTTACTTTTTTGGAATGAATATTTTTTTTTATTTGATAATTGAAAGCATTTTTTTAAACCTTTTTCAATGGCACTTTTGATTATTTTGCCCGAATATTATTTTAGGAACTATTAATAACTTAATTAGCAATAATTCTAATCATTGGTTTCCAAATACTAATTGTATGTTATGAGGTACTAAATAAGGTAAGCTTTACTAAGGATCGTGTAATATGTACGCAATCTAAGTAAAATTCAGGATAAGTTCCAAACAAAAAATTTTTTTCCTGCGTAAATTAAAAAATATTAAAAAAAACAGCCATGAAAAAAGCTGCTAAAATATTCATCAACCAAAAATTTATTGTAAGGCATTTGCAATTAGGTTATACCCTACAATTTATCTAAAGTGAAAAATGCCAATTCAACCTATTAATCAAATAACAAAGGGGAGCGTCTTAAGCCTGACAGACCGAAGGAATATAGTATTTCCGAAAGTTTCCTGTCTGTAAACCGGATGGCCAATAAATACCAATAGAACAACAATACATAAATGCAATACGTCTGCTTTTCAACTCTTGCAGTTTGAATTTTTTTTGCAACGTGGACGATTTAAAAAATATGGAACAAAAGCCTATACCAAACATCTTGCAGACCTTACTCCCAATATTTTAAAGGACAACTTCATTTCCAAATAAATCCCTGAGTAAAATATTGCAATAATTATAGGATGGGGCTGCTGATATTCGATAGCTACCGGCGTTAAATTATATCAATAATCAGCATTCAATTTGAATAGGAACAATTAGTAAAACAATTTTTTTATAGATAGACTGTTCATAAAAGAACTGAAATAAAATACCTCTTTTAACGTTTTATTATAGTGAATAATGTAAATATTTTTTTTTAGTAACTATAAGCCATGTAGCTTTGCGCCCAATTAAAAAAAATGCTGCATTTTATTTGGTTTTAAAAACCATTGTCTGCCTGAAAAAAATACCCGCTACAGCCCTTTATCACCGACTATTTGCGGGTGAAAATTATAACACTTTTTAAATTTAATTGTATGAAACAATATGAGACAGGTATGCCCACACCACAAAGCAAGAATGAGCTGAAAGATTTATTTATAGAAACAAAGGAAACAATATTTACAGGTGAGCTGGAGAATGGTAGCAATAAAATTTTCGCAGCCGTTGATTTGTGGAATTGTCATAAAAGACAGCGCACTACTGCTCAAATGAGAAGAAGATTGAATTAATATTTCTTTACCAAACCTATAATCTATAAAAAATTATCAGCATGGCTCAGGCCATGCTTTTTTTAAATATTTTTTTAGAGAATGGATCGTTTTATTTTCAATTGTAGTGGATCAACAGCATCTTAATTATTGACGTATTTCAAATACCACTTTTCATTTGTTCCTTATTCATCTAAACAAATTCTTTCAATCATTGTAATGCAGTAGCAATGTATTTACTAAAAATTCACAATGGTACAAGCTTATAATTTTTTGGCATCCTGGCAACTGTTTCCTGAAAAAGGTACCTACGAAAACGGTAACAGGCCTAAGTCTGGTATTTATAAAATAGAAAGTAGCAGCAGTAAAAAGGAACTCTCAATAAGTTTAAACTGGGTAACCCTGGAAAACCAGGCGTTTACATTTGACTATTTAGTTACTGCAGACGGCGAGGCATATCCTTTTGCAGATAAAGATTTTGCAGAAACAGTTGCAGCTAATTTTCTTGATGCCTTGTGCCTGGAAATTACCTTCAAAAAAAATAATGAAAATGTATTGTCTGTAAGGCATGAACTGCAGCCGAACGGCTATTTAAAAGTAACTCAGCGAGGTACTACCAGCGAGGGAAAATTGTATATTAATTCAGAAATTTATCACAAGCAATTGAGTGTGGTACCATACTCCACCAGTGTTAGCGGAGCAGTAATAAAAGCCACCGAAGAAGGAGTGATTCGACACAAGGCTTTAACTGCAATGGAAGAGCAAACGAATATGCAACTGGAGCAAATACGGAAGCAGATAGAATTGCTGGCAATACAGGCACAGGAAATTCAAATGCGTAAGGAATTGAGCATGATTATTTACAACGCCAAGCTAAGTTTTGTACCGGTAATTGGGCACGTCTATTATTTATATGAAAAAAAAGATAGTACACATACGTTATCGCTTATCAGCCCTAAAGAATACGGCGGAGCAGCTGGGCCTTACCAGGCATTTGTAGCTCCTGTAAAGCTTTTGGCGGATCACACCTGGATTGAAATGTAGGAAACGATTTTTTTTTTAACATTGGTACATTTTAATTTTTACTTCACTTATTGTGTTTATAAAAAAATCAGATCACGGCTATTTTTCCCGGTATATTAAATAGGAAATACTGATTTAGCTGCTCCGCTTATTCTTTTTTTTCTAACATATTGTGTATAACTAAATCCCTGATACATCGGTTTCAAAATCCTATATTTGAAATAGCATATTTCACCGAAAACACGTAACCTAATTTAAGTTCATCTAAACTCAACGCACATTGACAGAAACCATTATCAACCTCGAATCTGTTAACCCGATAGAATTTTTTGGTGTTAACAATGGCAAACTCGACATCTTAAAAAAGAAATTCCCCCTTCTGAAAATCCTAAGTAGAGGTACACAGGTAAAATTGAGTGGTTCACCGGAACAAATAGTAGATGCCAAAGAAAAAATTGATCTTATTGTGCAATACATTGAACGCAATGGGCACATGAGTGAAAATTATTTTGAACAGATTTTAGGTGGTGATGACCAGCAGGCAGTAGATAATTTTATTGACCGAAATCCGAATGATGTATTGGTATTTGGGCCCAATGGTAAAACCGTAAGGGCACGTACCGCCAATCAAAAAAGGATGGTTTCAGCCGTTGATAAAAATGATATTGTATTTGCAATTGGTCCTGCCGGTACGGGTAAAACTTATACTGCAGTTGCATTGGCAGTAAGAGCGCTAAAAAATAAATCGGTAAAGAAAATTATTTTAACAAGACCGGCAGTGGAAGCTGGCGAAAATTTAGGGTTTTTACCAGGAGATCTTAAGGAAAAAATTGATCCATACCTGCGTCCGTTGTATGATGCATTGGATGATATGATACCTGCAGACAAACTGGGTTATTATATGACTACACGTACCATTGAAATAGCCCCTTTGGCTTATATGAGAGGCCGTACATTGGATCATGCTTTTATTATTTTGGATGAAGCGCAAAATACCAACGATGGCCAGTTGAAAATGTTTCTTACACGTATAGGAGCCAATGCCAAAGCCATTATAACCGGAGATCCAACGCAAATTGATTTACCTAAAAATATGCGTAGTGGTATAGATAAAGCGCTTCGCATTTTAAAAAATGTGGATGGTATTGCACACATCGAATTGGATGAAGAAGATGTAGTTAGGCACAAGTTGGTAAAGGCAATTATTAAGGCATACGATAAGGATAAAGAAACTGATCCTGGTTTTGAAAGAAGAGGTTGATTTTTTTTAATCTGTAGAAAAAAAACAAGAGGTAGCTTTAAAGTTACCTCTTGTTTTTTGTGTATTGCTGTGGCTGGTTTTTTAAAAGAATATTATTAAAACATCAAAATAAATTTACTTTTGATGCCTAAACAAAAAACAATTGTATGAAAAAATTAGTAGTGGCATTTTCTTTGGCATCGATAGTTATGTTGATGGGTAATTGTAGCAGTAGCAGTAGCAATAAGTCAGGCGACGATCCTAAAGCTACTTTATTGGCATTTTTTGATGCAATGGGTAAGAAGGATATGGAAAGCGTAAGGAAATTAACCACATCCGAAAGCAAAGGAATGATCGATATGATGCAGATGGGAATGAATATGGCGAAGGATAATTCAGCGTTGCCAAAATATGATAAGACAAATATGGAAATAGGAGAGGCTGTTATTAATGGAGAAGAGGCGACCGTTGTTGCAAAAGAAAAGACATCCGGAGAATCAATAAATTTTACTCTAAAAAAACAGGAAGGTGCCTGGAAAGTAGCATTCGATATGGGAAGTATGATGCAAATGGCCACCGACAAAATGAAAGAGAGGGGAGTTAGTGCAGATAGTATGAAAATGATGATGAATGAGATGAAAAATCTGAATATAGATAGTTTGCAAAAAGTGTTAAAGGAAGGAATGAATGCGATGGACTCTGCAAAGTAAGTTTAGCAAGGCGTTTAAAAATATAATCTTTGAATTTTGAATAAAAAGCATCCTTGTAGAAGGATGCTTTTTATTTTGCATTAAAGAAAGATGTTTAACTTTAATTATGATTGTAAAAGTAGGCTTAATAATTTCCTGCATATTGTTGTTTGCAGGTTGTAGTAGTAAAAAGGAATTGCCCAATACCGACATTGAGGTTGCCAGGACTTTTATAAAATACGTATTGGAAAATGATTTTAAAAAGGCAGCTACATTAGTTACAGAAGATGTTGCCAATGATAATTATTTAAAACAACTGGAAAAAACCCAGCAGGAAAAATGGTCTAAAGAAAATGCGGAGCAATATAAAAATGCAGATGTCATTATCTACGAGGTAGATAATGTTAACGACAGCATTTCCATAATAAATTATGCAAATAGTGTGAAGGTTCAGGAAAAAAATAAAGTGAAAGTTGTAAGGATAAATGGCCAATGGATGGTCGATTTAAAGTATACTTTTTCCGGAAATCTTTAACCAAAGTTCCACATGATAAAGAACATCCTATTAATTGGTTTGGGAGGCGGAATTGGCAGCATGGGCAGGTATTTGGCCAGTCTGCTTCTTATGAACAAATCATTTCCGGTAGCAACCTTGCTTATAAATATTTCCGGTAGTTTTATAATTGGACTGGTAGCAGCTTATGCATTAAAAAACGAATGGTTTGCAGTCAACTGGAAACTTTTTCTTGCTACAGGCATATGCGGTGGGTTTACTACATTTTCTGCATTTTCTCTGGAAAATCTACAATTATTGCAGCAAGGCAAATATTTGTGGGCATTGTTATATATTGCAGCAAGCATTGTACTGGGCTTGATGGCTACTTTTTTTGGGTATAAATTAATGTTCTTAAATTAATCATACAATAAACTACAACAATCATGTACGTATTGCATCCCTGGCATGGCGCCCATTATGGTGACAAAGCACCTGAAAAAGTAAATGCACTTATTGAAATATCTCAAGGATCCCGGGCTAAATATGAAATAGATAAAGCAACCGGCTTATTAATTTTAGACCGGGTTATTTATTCATCTTTTCACTATCCGGTAAATTATGGGTTTATTCCACAAACATTGGGAGAAGATGGTGATCCATTGGATATACTGGTTATCTGTAGTGAAAGTATTCAGCCTTTGTGCCTGGTTGAAGCCACCGTTATCGGTAACATGCAAATGATTGATAATGGTGAAAAAGATGATAAAATTATTGCGGTGGCTACCCATGACCCAACCGTAAGTCATTTTACCAATGTAAATGAGTTGCCCAAACATTTTGTAGCAGTACTAAAAAATTATTTTGAAAACTACAAAGTGCTGGAAAATAAGCTGGTAGAAATTGACGAGTTTCAGGATAAAGCGGCAGCTTATGGCATTATTAATAAAGCCATTGATTTTTATACCACTAGTTATCCTAAAAAGTAACAGCATTTTAAATTTATGAAAATGGATATCCAGACAATATTGATTGTAATACTGATAGGTGTTGCAGCCGGAATGCTTGGGGGCCTTGTAGGTGTAGGTGGAGGCATCATCATAGTTCCATCACTGATATTTTTTCTGGGATTTTCACAACATTCGGCCCAGGGTACGTCGCTGGGTTTAATTTTATTACCGGTAGGTATATTGGGAGTATTACAATATTATAAACAAGGGCATGTTGATATTAAAGTAGCCTGTATACTGGCCGTCGGTTTTTTGGTAGGAAATTATTTTGGCAGTAAGGTGGCACTTAACCTTTCTGAACAAACAGTAAAAAAAGCATTTGCTGTTTTTATGATTATCGTTGCTATTAAAATGTTGTTTTTTGATAAAAAAGTAGCAGAAAAGCATGCGGTAACAAATGTTGAAAAAAAAATCAGTTAAAGCTTATAACCTTCCAAACTCAGGGCATTGTATTATAGTGTCCTGAGTTTTTTATTTCAGCCCTTATTACCTGTTTCTTGTTGAAGGGCTCTTCTAAACACCTAAACCCTCTAAACCCTCTAAAACATAAATTAACTCGTTTACTCCAGCAACACTTAAATGCTAAACAATCCATAAGTCCCCTAATTCTTCCATCTGCTTTATTCCTTCAACCACTTTTCCTTATTTAACAAATCCTGCTTGCTGTCAATCTGTCGCAGGTAAACCTTAAATACCTATTTTTGCAGTCAATTTTTATGATGGAACTTTTACAAACACTCAATACCAAACAGCACGATGAAACAAGGCAGGGTGAGGCTTTTTCGCCAGACTCTGAATTGGATACGCCTTTTAAAAAACACTTCTATATTGAGAGTTATGGCTGTGCTATGAACTTTGCAGATAGTGAAGTGGTGGCAGCAATTTTACAAAGTAATGGTTTTGGAGCTACCAAAATTCTGGAAGAGGCAGACCTTGTTTTAGTCAATACCTGTTCCATCAGGGAAAAGGCGGAAACTACCGTCCGCAAAAGATTAACGGAATTTCGTAAGTTAAAAAAATCTAACCCGGGCATGCTAGTAGGTGTTTTGGGCTGCATGGCTGAACGACTAAAAGAGAAATTTTTACAGGAAGAAAAACTGGTGGATCTGGTTGTTGGGCCTGATGCATACCGTACATTACCAGGCCTGATTCAGGAAGCAGCAACAGGACAAAAAGCAGTGAACGTTTTGCTTAGCAGGGAAGAAACCTATGCAGATATTGCACCTGTAAGACTCAACAGCAATGGCGTAAATGCTTTCGTAAGTATCATGAGAGGCTGTAACAATATGTGTTCGTTTTGTGTTGTTCCGTTTACGAGGGGCAGAGAGCGCAGCAGAGATGCCGATAGTATAATTGAAGAGTGTACCGATTTATTCAACAAAGGCTACAAGGAGGTTACCTTACTTGGGCAAAACGTAGATAGTTATTATTGGATAATCCCCACAGCCCCGCAGGGAGCTATGTTGGAATCGATTAATTCACAAAATCAGCTTCCAGAAATGGCAGGCTCTAAAGCCCCTCCTTCGGAGGGGTTTGGGGAGGCAGTAACGTTTGCGATGTTACTTGAAAAAGTAGCGTTAATAAATCCACTCTTACGGGTGCGGTTCTCAACTTCTCATCCCAAAGACATTACGGATGAGGTAATTTTTACCATTGCCAAATATGATAATATCTGTAATTATATTCACCTGCCGGTACAAAGCGGCAGCAGCAGGGTATTGCAGATGATGAACCGGACTTATACCAGAGAGTGGTATATCGCAAGGGTAAACAGGATAAGGGAAATAATACCCAACTGTGGTCTGTCTACCGATATGATTACCGGATTTTGTACAGAAACTGAAGAAGATCACCAGCAATCGCTCAGCCTGATGGAATACTGTAAATACGATCTGGCCTATATGTACTTTTACAGCGAAAGGCCCGGAACCCTCGCTGCCAGGAGGTTTAAGGATGATGTGCCGGAAGAGGTGAAGAAGAGAAGATTACAGGAGATGATTGACTTGTATCGGGGGCACTCGTTGGCCAGTATGCAAAAAGATGTAGGTAAAACTTTCAACGTATTAATAGAAGGTACTTCCAAAAAAAATGAAGAACAATTATATGGAAGAAACGACCAGAATAAAGTGGTAGTTTTTCCCAAAGGCACCCATAAAAAAGGAGACTACGTGCATATTAAAGTAACTGCATGTACGGCAGGAACTTTATTGGGTGAGGTTGAATAGACAGTTCATCAAAAAGATAAGCAGCAATTAGTTTTTAATTAAAAAATGAGAGTTGGGTTTTTCGATTTAATCAACGGGAAACTTTCAATTTCTATATAAAATAATAGCCCTGTTTAAACAGGAAATTGTATACTTTTTAGCGCATAAATAATGGATTTACAATCAATCAAAAACAGATTCGCCATCATCGGTAATTCAACAGCACTTAACCATGCACTAAATGTTGCTACACAGGTTGCAAACACCGATTTGAGTGTGTTGATAAATGGAGAAAGCGGCGTTGGTAAAGAAGTGTTCTCACAAATAATTCATGCGCTCAGCGCCCGAAAGCACAATCCGTTTATTGCTGTTAACTGTGGCGCTATTCCGGAAGGCACCATCGACTCTGAATTATTTGGTCATGAAAAAGGCTCTTTTACCGGAGCATTTGATAGCCGTAAAGGGTATTTTGAAACAGTGAGCGGCGGTACTATTTTTCTGGATGAAATTGGTGAGTTACCCTTGGGTACGCAAGCCCGTTTATTAAGGGTGCTGGAAACTGGCGAATACATTAGAGTGGGTAGCAGTAAAGTTCAAAAAACAGATGTAAGGGTAATAGCAGCAACAAACAGGGAGCTCCTGGAATTTGCCCAGTCCGGCAGGTTTAGAGAAGATTTATATTATCGCTTAAATACTGTCCCCATCAGGGTTCCGGCTTTACGGGATAGAAAGGAAGACATACCGCTGTTGTTTAGGAAATTTGCTGCAGACTTTGCCGATAAATATAAAACGACCCCCGTACAACTTGATGATGATGCCAAACAATTATTGATGAATTACACCTGGCCCGGCAATGTAAGGGAGTTAAAAAATATTGCCGAACAAATGTCTGTTCTATCTACCAATAAATTAATTAAGGCGGGTGAACTGCAACAGTTTTTACCGGAAAATAATTTTAACAGGCTACCTGTTTTGGTAGGAGGAAAAGGTGCAGTATCGCAGCAGGAATTTGCCAACGAAAGAGAGATTTTGTACAAGCTTTTTTTCGATATGAAAAAGGACGTTACCGAATTGAAAAAAATGTTTTTTGATTTGTTACAAAACCCCTCACTGGCGCACCGTATACCAGTTTACAATAACCTGGATAATATGGTGCCGGAGTATAGCAATAAGCCTTCAGTATCCGGTCCCAATTACGGGCAATCCAATCAGCCGGTTTATATCAACCAAAATGGCGAAGACATTCATCACATGGAAGCAATAGAAGAATCGCTGAGTATTATGGATAAAGAAAAGGAGCTCATCATAAAGGCATTAAAAAAACACAGGGGTAAACGCAAAGATGCATCTGCAGATTTGGGTATCAGTGAAAGAACATTGTACAGGAAGTTAAAGGAATATGATATTGAGGAATAATGGCTATTGTGAAAATGTGCCGATGTAAAAATGAAATGTAGATTTTAAGAAATCAAAAAGAAACTTTGTACCAATGACAGTATTTTCCAGTGATATATTTGGAGGCATTAAAAAAGCAGTTCGGTTTATAGGTGGTACGCTACTGCTATTTATTTTTTCATTTGCAACCTGCAAATACTCTTTAAAAGATACTTCTCCCATTCCGGAAGAGATAAAAACATTCCGGGTTAATTACCTGGAGAATAAAGCCCGTTATATAAATCCACAGCTTAGCCCACAGCTTACGGAGAGGCTAAAGGCAAAAATTATTGGTAATACCCGGCTTCGGCAAATAAACGATGATAATGCTCATTATGACATTAGCGGGTATATTTCTGATTATACGGTAACCACCACCGGTATTTCTGGCAATACGCCCAGTAACAACCGATTATCGGTTTCGTTTCACCTGGTTTTTAAGAACAACCTCGATGAGAAAAAGAATTTTGAAACTGATGTGTCCAACACCTTTGATTTTAGTGCAAACAAATCACTTTCTGAAGCTGAAAGCGGTTTGAATGAGGATATTATAAAAAATATTGTGGATGCCATCTTTAATAAAATATTTTCCAACTGGTAAATACTTAATTTGTAAATGGCTAAATAATTTACCGGGTAAAAACGGTAAGGTTTATTTTTTTAGATTAGATTTATTTTATGGATAATTACAACCAACTTTTTCAATCCATCTTTAAGAAAGAAATGGGTGCGCCGGATACCCTTAAAATGTTGGAGGAAACCACAACATTGTACCCCTATTTTACACCAGCTCAATTTTTCTTATTATATCTCACCGATAAAGATTCTCCTGCTTATGCAGCGCAAGCAAAAAAAACAGGAGCCCTCTTTAACAATAATTACTGGCTAAATTATTTGCTTTTGTCCGAAGCTGACAATACAGAAGTACCTGCTTCGCATGATTTTTTAGATAATGTGGAAACAAGCGATGCTGTTCAATATCACACTGATGAGTCTGCTGAAAATTTTCAACAGGTAGCCGTTGAACTTATACCGGCGGCAGATGCTCTGTTGCCTGAGCTTCCGGTTAGTGAAGAAATAGCAATAAATCCGCCATTAACAGATCATCATTTGTCTGAAGCCGATGAAATACAAGCGGTAGTTAATAGCGTTGATGATACGGAACAAACAGCAGCATCGTCACCAGCAGAGACGCTGCCAGATGCCGGTATTATTCCGGCTGATGATCCAATCCTGAACGAAGTTGTTGCTCAGGAAGTACAACCGGCAGCTGAATTTGTTGAAAATTTTAATACAGCAGTAAACGAAACGGAAGCCGCTACAATTTTAGCACCACACGAAGAAACAGTTTCAATGGCTGAAGAGCCACAACAGCCGGAAGAAAATGATATTTTACCTATTGAAACAGCTGCAGCAAATAATATTGAAAGCGAAGCGCCATTGCAGCCCATTCCTTTCAATTTAAGTAAGGAGCCTGTTACAGAGGACACGATTACATTTGAGCCGTTGCATACTTCCGATTATTTTGCCAGTGTAGGCATTAAACTTTCGGAAGAGGCTAAGCCGGTGGACAGGCTTGGACAACAAATGAAAAGTTTTACCGAATGGTTAAAAACCATGAAGAAAATACATGCGGAACAATTTGCCGAAACCGGCAGTGCGCCACAATCTGCGGTACAAACAAATGAGCAGCATATTCAGCAACTGGCAGAAGCATCGAATAAAGAGGGCGAAGTAGTAACAGAAGCTATGGCGGAGGTGTTAATACAGCAGGGAAGGGTAGGCAAAGCCATTGAGGTACTTGAAAAATTAAGTTTGCTCAATCCCGGTAAAATCACTTACTTTGCCGCCAAAATTAATCAATTAAAAGAGCAGTAATATGTTAGTGTTATTTGGAATTTTAGTAATCCTGTCCTCGTTAGTATTGGGTTTAATCGTATTAGTGCAAAACCCTAAAGGTGGTGGTTTATCAGGTACATTTGGTGGTGTTGGCAACCAGTTAATGGGTGTAAAGCAAACAACAGATGTATTGGAAAAAGGAACCTGGATATTTGCAGGTATTGTAGGGGTATTATGTGTAATGTCTCCGTTGTTTATTCCAAAAAGCGAAGGAACATCTTCCAAAAATGAGGAGTTGATTAACAAGGCACCTACTTCAGTTCCGTCATCCAATCAAAATACAGTTCCCTTACCGGGGTCTGCTGCACCTGCTCCAACTGCTGCAGATTCTCCCAAAAAAGGTGGTTAGTAATTTTGTATGCTTAAAATTATCACCTCGTCAATTTTTTGGCGAGGTTTTTTATTTTAGTTTGTAAAAAAATATAAAAATCAATACGCTTGAAAAGAATATTCACTTTATCGTTCCTGGTTATTTTGTTCGCCGCTGCATTGGTAGCATGGTGGACGTTTGGACCAAGTACCAGTTTTACAGAATCAAAAAAGAGCTTTTACATAAAGGCAGGCAATAGTATTTCTAAAGTAGAGGTTGATTTGGAAAAATTTGGTTTTGTAAAACATAACCGCACCTTTAAGATTCTAGCGAAGCTTTTTAAGTACGATGATAATGTTAAGACGGGAAGATTTGTGTTTGAAAAAAATGCAAGCATCTATACTATTTTAAAAACACTTCGATCCGGTAGGCAAACACCGGTGAACCTTGTAATCACAAAATTGAGAACCAGGGAAGATCTGGCAGAAAAGGTATCGAATAACTTTGACTGTGATTCCAGCGCTGTCATTACCTTTTTAAGCAGCAACGATTCCCTCGCAACTTATAACCTGGATAGTAACACAGTAATGACGGCCATTATTCCCAATACTTACAGCATACTTTGGAATACCGCTTTCTCAAAAATTTTCAAAAAGCTATTCAATGAACAGCAGAAATTCTGGAATGAAGATCGTGTAAAAAAAGCAGCAGCCCTTCATCTTACCCAAACGCAGGTTTATACCCTTGCAAGTATTGTGGAAGAGGAAACCAACATGCAAGAAGATAAAGGGAAGATAGCGAGTGTTTATATTAACCGTTTGGAAAAAGGTATGCGGCTTGGTGCAGACCCAACAGTAAAATTTGCCATGAAAAATTTTGCTTTAAAAAGAATCTATCAAAAATATTTAAGCTTTCCATCGCCTTACAACACTTACCAGGTAAGCGGTTTGCCGCCGGGACCCATTTGCACGCCATCTCAAAAAACAATTGATGCTGTATTGAACGCTCCTGCTACCAACTACTTGTACTTTGTAGCAAAACCGGATTTTAACGGCTACTCCAACTTTGCTGAAACCTACCCTGAACACTTACGTTATGCTAAAGCCTATCAGCAGGCATTGGATACTTTAATGAAAAATAGGAGTAAGTAAGGTTGTATATTGTAGTTGCTATTTTTTGTATAAACGAGTAAATGTTTAGCTAAAAACCATTCACCTTCATTCAATTGAATAAATTAGAACGAATCATATTAACCCGAACTCCCGTTGCTTTTATACTTCGTAAAACCAAGTTGATTTACCTGCCTGGTTTTGAAGGTGTGCCCTTGTATGATGTAATGGTTTTTTTTTACCGGCAGGTAAAAACCATTGGACTAACGGAAAGAGCTTCTGCAGTTTCGTATAATTTTATCATGGCAATTCCGCCATCGTTCCTGTTTTTATTTACATTGATACCCAACCTGCCCTTTGTTTCTAAACGAAGTATTAAAGAGCAATTACATGGGCTAATTATTGATGTTGTGCCGGCAAAAGTGTACAATGTAAACCTGATAAAGTTTGTGGACTCTTTTCTGGATGATTCTAAAATTGGTTTGTTATCATTTGGTTTTTTATTGGCATTATTTTTTGCGTCAAACGCCATGATGGGACTGATGCAATCTTTTAATAAAAATTATATTGGTTTTCAAAAACGCAAAGGTTTTTTTCACAACAGGATAGTCGCCATCAGGTTAACATCCCTGCTGTTTTTATTGTTGTTGGGCTGTTTAATTACATTAATAACACAGGGGGCGGTTTTAAAATTGATGGGCATAACAAGTTCTGTAGTGAGAGAAATAATTTTTTATGTTAGATGGCTATTTATTGTAGGCCTGATATTTTACAGCATTGCCTTCATATACAAATTTGCACCTGCTGTACACAAACGCTGGAAGCTGGTATCGCCGGGAGCCATTGTAGCAACCTTTTTAAGTATTATGGCAACAGTGAGTTTTAGTTATTTTGTAAATAATTTTGGCCGCTACAATGCATTGTATGGTTCAATTGGTACTATTATGGTACTGATGGCCTTAATTTATATTAACTCATTGGTACTACTAATTGGTTTTGAATTGAACGTTAGCATCAAATCGTTAAAGAGTATTGCCGAACAAAGGAAACGGGATGAAAAAAAATAAAACTGTCCGGGCAGTTTTGGACTTTGTGTATTACCTCCTTTAAATTAACTTCGCCAACAGAAAATAGAGTTTTGATTAATTACAGCGTAAGATTTGGCGTTACGATATTGTGATAAAATATTTTTAACAAACCAAAGAATGTACAGTAGAATTAATACCAAATATAATTTCATGATAGGCCATTGGGGGCTGGCTGAAATTATGTGTGATGGCTTAGCGTGAAGGGATTTGGTAAATACCGATTGGACTAATTACAGAGTATAATCGGTATAAATTGGATTTCGTTGTATGAAATTTACAAATCAGTTAACAACTTCCGGTTTTAAAAAATTGATTAGTTAGCTGAAAAAAGAAAAAAATGTACAAGTGAGTGACACAACGATGTTAAATTGAAATCCAACTGTTTGTTCCAAAAGAAATTTTTGCCCCCACCCCTAAAGGGGAGTTATTTGAGGGGTTTACCCCCATCCCCTAAAGGGGAGTTATTTGAGGGGTTTAATATTTAAATTGCTGTTCATAAATCAAACATTACAAATCATAAATTATAAATCACAAATCAAAATTCACAAATCACAAATCATAAATCATGGCATACGACGTAATCGTTCTTGGCAGCGGCCCCGGTGGATATCCTGCGGCAATTAGAGCTAGCCAGTTAGGCAAAAAAGTAGCAATAATAGAAAAGGAAAGTATGGGCGGTGTTTGCCTCAACTGGGGTTGCATTCCAACAAAGGCTTTGTTGAAAAGTGCACAGGTGTATGAATACGCCAAACATGCCGCTGACTACGGCATCACGGTGCAAAACCCTACTCACAATTTTGAGGGTGTTGTTAAACGCAGTCGTGGCGTTGCAGATAAAATGAGCAAGGGCGTGCAGTTTTTAATGAAGAAGAATAAGATAGATGTGATAATGGGCTATGGCAGATTGATAGCACCAGGTAAGTTAGAAATTACAGCTGCCGACGGAACTAAAAAAACAGAAGAAGCTAAAAATATTATCATAGCAACCGGTGGCAGAGCAAGGCAACTTCCAAGCATGCCGATTGATGATGTTAAAATCATTGGTTACAGGGCTGCAATGGTATTACCTGCACAACCAAAAAGTATGATCATTTGCGGTAGTGGCGCTATAGGCAGTGAATTTGCCTACTTCTACAACAGCATGGGCACAAAAGTTACCATTGTTGAATTTATGCCAAGAATAGTTCCCGTAGAAGATGAGGATATCAGCAAAGAGTTGGAGAAGCAATATAAAAAACAAGGTATCGCCATAATGACGGATAGCGAAGTGTTGAGTGTAGATACAAGTGGGGCAGGGGTTAAAGCAAAAGTGAAAACACCCACAGGAGAAATTACATTGGAGGCTGATATTTTATTAAGTGCTGTTGGTGTTGTAGCTAATATTGAAGACATTGGTTTGGAAGCATTGGGCATTAAAACCGAAAAAGGAAAAATTATTGTTGATGCATTTGGTCAAACAAGTGTAGCTGGTATTTATGCTATTGGTGATTGCACACCCGGACAAGCTTTGGCCCACGTTGCAGCTAAAGAAGGCATCAACGCCGCTGAACATTTAAGTGGTCATCATCCCGAGCCAATTGACTACAATAACATACCCGGATGTACGTATTGCTCTCCTGAAATTGCTTCAGTTGGTTATACCGAAAAGGCGGCGAAGGATGCAGGCTTCGAAATTAAAGTGGGTAAGTTTCCTTTTATGGCTAGTGGAAAAGCAAGTGCAGCTGGTGCAACTGAAGGATTTGTAAAAGTGATTTACGATGCTAAGTACGGTGAATTTTTAGGTTGCCATATGATTGGTATGAATGTGACTGAAATGATTGCAGAAGCGGTTGTTGCCCGTAAACTGGAAACTACGGCTCATGAAATACTGAATGCTGTTCATCCGCACCCAACCATGAGCGAAGGCCTGAAAGAGGCAACTGCTATGGCTTATGGCGAAGCAATTGACGTTTAAATAAATAAGTTTTACAATACTAAAAAAGGATTACAGTTTTCGCTGTAATCCTTTTTTTAGTATTATACGCTGGGTATTTTTTGAGTATCTATTTCCCAAATACCTGTTTTAAAATACCGGTTACCTGTGCAGCAGGGTCTTTACGGATTAACTGCTCCTGCAGCCGGATATTATAAAATAACCCTGACAATGCTTTTTCAGTTACATAAGCCGTAAGGTCTGTGTTTACCTGCTTGGAAGAAACCATGTTGTATTTGGAAAAAACATCTTTCCAGTATTTGGTGGCATCGGTTTTTATAAGTGATGCTTCAATAAGAGGTCTGAATTTTTCAGTAAGTTCTGCGGTGGTTGTTTTTTGCAAGTAATTTGTAGCTGCAAAATCTCCCCCTTGTAGTATTTGCAAACCATCGGTTACAGACATATTTTTAATGGAATTCCAAAATATATTCCCAACACCACTTGCCGCATCTTCTGCAGCCCGGTTCATGGATAGTACCGCTTTATCTACCATCTTGCCCATCCCTACATTGCGTAAAGTTTGTTCAACTTGTTTTGCTTCTTCGGGCATTAATATTTTTATGGCAGCGTCGCCAAAAAATCCATCAGCCTTACTCAGTTTTTTTGTGGAGCTGTCGGTTCCAACTCTTAGGGCTTCTTTAAGTCCGCTGATGATGTCATCATTGCTTAATCCATTGCCGCTTTTGGAGTTGCCTTTTGTAACCTGGTCAAATAAACTTTTTTTCGTGCTGTCTTTTTTGGTTGCTTTGTTAAACAATCCTTTAATGTCTTGTGCTTGCACTGATGCAAAGCCAGTAAAAATTGCGATGATGAAAAGGTAAAATGTTTTCATGTTTTATTGAATGATTTTAGTTTTAATTCAGCTGTTGTTTAATATGCCATGTTTACTACATCAGCTGTCAATTACACACAAACGTTTTAGTTGTGCATTTCTGTAATAAAAACAAAAATAATGCCGCAGGGATTAATACTGCTCAATTAGTTTTTACCTTTAAGCACTTTAACAAAACAGGTTATATGCCACAAATTTCTATTTGGGAAAAAGAAAGTTTTTTTGCTCCGCAAGATGTAATAATTATTGGAAGTGGCTTTGTAGGTTTATGGAGCGCTCTAAAGCTAATACTGAAGCATCCGAAAAAAAAGATTACTGTATTGGAACGGGGTTTTATACCTACTGGTGCCAGTACCCGGAATGCCGGTTTTAGTTGTTTTGGTAGTCCTTCGGAACTGGTTGAAGACGTTGCCAGCATGGGTGAAGATAACATGTGGAAAGTGGTTAAAATGCGCTACAAAGGCATATTGGAAATAAGAAAGTATTTCAACAATATTGAAATCGATTACGATGCATCTGGAGGATATGAATGTTTTACAAAAGACTCTGCAGACTGGGAGAAAAGTATTGCCAACCTGGAATGGCTCAACAAGGGGCTTGAGGATATAACCGGCGAAAAAAATCTCTTTAAAATTGCCAATGAAAAATTGGCAGATCTTGGTTTTGAAGGATTCGAACATTTAATTGCTAATAAACTGGAAGGAGCTGTTCATTCCGGAAAATTTGTGCAGGCGTTGTTGCGGAAAGTTCAAAGCCTGGGTGTGCAGGTATTTACCAACATTGAAGTAATTGACTACGTTGAAAACGGCCAGGAGATTTTTATTCACACCAATCAGTCAATAGATTTTAGCTGCCGTCAGTTGCTGTTGTGTACCAATGCTTTCACCAAAAAAATATTGCCGGAAATTGATATAAAACCATGTCGTGGACAGGTTTTGGTTACCGAAGCTATACCTGGTCTGGCTTTGCGGGGCACTTTTCATTTTGATAATGGGTACTATTATTTTAGAGATTTAAATGATCGGTTGTTGATTGGCGGCGCCAGAAATAAAGCTGTAGATGCAGAAACAACTACCGAAATGGAAATAACCGAACTGATCCAGGAAGAACTGGAAGCATTCGTTCGCCGGCATTTGTTACCGCATACATCCTTTTCAATTACCGATAGGTGGAGCGGCATAATGGCCATGGGCAGCGAAAAATTACCCATCGTTCAACAATTGAGCGGGCAGGTATTTTGTTGTGTACGCATGAGCGGAATGGGCGTAGCATTGGCACCGGCGGTAGCAGCGCAGGTGGTGGATTTAATGAACGAATAGAAAAATACTGACTTCTCCTAAAATAATGAAAGGAGAAAAATTTATACCGCAATAAAAAAGCCGGCTCAATACGAACCGGCTTTTTTATTTTTCTACACGTTATTATTCTTCCAAAGAAATTGGATAATCATATAAGGCATCGTAGCCGGGATAAAAACCGCTGATGGTAATTGATTTTGAACCGCCAATCGCTTTCTCCAGTTCATCAACATTTTTAACTTCCTTGTCATTTACTTTAACAATCACAAAGCCGTCTCTCATTCGGGTTTGATCTTTTAGTGCACCATCGTTTAATTTTTTAACGATAACACCGCCGCCAACACCAAATTCTTTCGCCTTCTTGTTATCAAGATTTGCAAAATCTGCACCTAATTTTAAGAGCAGTGCATTTTCTTGTTTTACAACATCAAATGTGCCAATATTATTTTTTAATGTAGCAGAAATGGTATTGTCTTTTCCGTTTCGTGAATAAACCACCGATATTTTATCTGACGGTTTGTAACGTGTAACCAATTCCTGCAATTCCGATGGTAATGTTACAGAAATACCATTTACAGATTTAATGATATCGCCTTTTTTAAGACCGGCATCCGCAGCAGCGCTTGAGGTTGCAACACTGGTAATAACCAGTCCATCGCCATTATAAGTCAATCCCATCTTAGCTTTTTGATCTTCCGGAATATCGTAAGTATTTGCGGTAGAAACGCCAAGATAGCCTCTTTGCACGTTACCATATTTTATTAAGTCATTCACTACTTTTTTTACAATGTTTACCGGTATGGCGTAAGAGTAGCCGGAGTAATAACCGGTAGGAGAAGCAATGGCCGAATTGATTCCCACTAAAACGCCATCCGTGTTAATTAATGCACCACCACTATTGCCCTGGTTTACGGCTGCATCTGTTTGTATAAAAGATTCAACAGCAGAGTTGGTTTTGGTGCTTTTATTTAAACCAAGGCTTCTTGATTTTGCACTTACAATACCGGCTGTAACAGTTGTTTCTAAATTTAATGGATAACCAAGTGCCAATACCCATTGACCAATTTTTAAATCATCAGAATTACCATACAATATAAATGGCAAACTACTGCCTGCATCAATTTTTATTACAGCTAAATCGTAGGCAGGATCTCTGCCAATAACTTTTGCGGTATAAGATTTTTTGTTGTTAAGTGTTACAGTTAATTCATCTGCATTTTCTACCACATGGTTGTTGGTTACAATAAATCCATCTGCACTGATAATAACGCCGGATCCGGATGCTCTTTGTTCTGGTACATACCCGCCTCCATTATTACCTCTGCCAAAAAACTGGCTAAAAACATCATCGTCAAAAAGATCGCTGAAAGGGTTGGAAGGGCGCTGCGAACGAGGCAAATTATTACTTACCTGCTTGGCATTGGTTTTAGTTTTGATGTGCACTACGGTGGGCAAAGCTGCTGCTGCAGGTTGTGTAAAATCAATGGCGCCCGTAGGAATATTATTTTCTGTAAGGCCTGTTAATTTATAGTTGGATGGAATGGCGCCGTTTTGCTGACCGGCATACATGTTTTCGTTTTTTACATATTTACCATAAGTCCAAACTACAGCAAAAGCTGTAACGGCGCTGATGGCAATGGTAGCTAATAGTTGTTTAAGTTTCATCTGAAGTTGATTTTATTGTTTTTAGTAAATCTGTTTAAAGTAAATAAGAACTCAATTTTTATGCCTTGCTATACAAAGTAACGATGCCCTGACAAAATGATATTTACCAACAGGCACCTTTAACAATTAATTAGTAAGACTTTCGTAGATGGCCTACAAAGTTAATAAAAACTGCATCGTATCAATTCCATCGGCATAATCTGTCAGGCCGGGTTGCTGCGCTTTTCCAAATGGCATATCATCTCCAACAATACACTGTAAATCGTTATTTTGTTGCAGGCTATCTAGGGTATTTTGCCGATCGGTATAAAAACTGTAATTCAACTGGCTGATGGGAGAGAACAATGAATCGTTTTCTACCAGCAAAGTAGCTTCATTGGTCATATAAAACCGGTTATTCATTATCTGGATAGATAAATTATAGTCGTAGTTGTTTCTGTATTTGTGGTGGTCGGCAAAATACAGGTACCGATGAAAAGATTTCAGCAGCGGTACAAAATCATATCCTTCCGGCACATAAATTTTGGTGACATTTCTGCACCCCAATCCAAAATAGATATGTATATCATCTGCCAGTTTTTCAAGTTCAGCTGTCGTTTCGTTACCTGTTAAAATGGCCGCAGCTGTTCGGTTGCGGCGGATGATACTAGGATATTTACCAAAGTAATAATCAAAATACACTGCACTGTTATTGCTGCCGGTGGCTATATAAGCATCGCAGCCTTTAAGTATCGGAGCAAAGGAAACGGTATTTTGCAAAGCTGGTTCCCAACTAAACATTTTTTGTACAAGATGCTTTAGTAACACTTCGTCTTTGCCAGATAGTTTGATGGTTTGAATATGCCCGCTGATAAATACAGATAAAAAATCGTGAAAGCCAACAAGGGGTATATTACCGGCCATAACGATGCCCACATTTTTCGGAGTAATGTTGTCATCTATGGCATAATGTTTTGTCCACGCCAACAATTTATCTGGATGCAAAAAGTGCTCAATAATATTATTTACACTCAAATCAATAAACTCCGGCGTAAACCAACCATTTTTTTGATAGGCTTGTATTTTTACCTCCTGCCATTCTGCTGTATTTTCTAATAAATATTCTCTTAATCTGCCTAATAATTCAATCCTATTTTGTAATTTCATCACTATAAACTTATTTTGTATTCAAATTTCGTTATTCCTAATTTCTAAATCAAAAGTAATGGCTATTAAAATAACAGACGAATGTATAAACTGCGGTGCATGCGAGCCCGAAT
>JBBQEA010000061.1:0-23354 GCA_038320245.1 Chitinophagales bacterium
AGACATGAAGTTTTTTTTTTGAGGTGCAAAGATAAGTTTAGGCTATTAAAAAACAATAGCACAAAAATTTAACCGTTTTGAGACGCATAGGCATCAGAAAATTAAATTTTAGAATAAACGATTCTTAGCCTGAGTTTATAATTAACGTTAGATCCGCTCCCAACTTTTATCCTTCCATTGGCAAGGCTATTTTTAAAAGCAAATACATTGTTGTAGTAATTAAGATTGTTTGGAGCGTATAATCGTAATGTATAGTTATTGGTATGGTTTGTAACTATGTTTTGTACGTAACGTGATACATTAAAAGAGTAATGATAAATACTATTACCAAATGCGTCGTTCTTTCTCTGAATAAATCCACCAAAATAACCAAAGTCTATTCCACCGGTAGGAAAGAAAAAAAGACTGTTGTCTGGATTATATGCGACAGTGGGATTTAAATCGTAATAAATGGGCTTATAACTTATTGGTGAAATGGTATCCACCAGGTCTAAATAAAGATATTGAGGCGGCGCAAGCACGTTATCAAGCTCTGCAAGAGCTGGTGTTGACGCAGGAATTTGTTCAACAATAATTTCTGCTTTATGAATGATGCTATTGGGAAAAGTACTTAATCGGGGTATTTTAAGTGTTGCAAAAGTTCCTGGTGCGGTTTCAAGATATAAGGCGGCTGCACTAGGCGATTTAATAAATTCTGCCTGCGAAGAATCTCTCTTTAAATAGTTGGCATGGCCAGAGGAACTTACAGAAGCAGAACTGTTGGATGAAAAATACAAGGAAGAAAAAGTTGTATCTAAGATTGCATTCCTTCTTTTTTTATAATGCACTTCCAGCCTTGTATTGGGACTATTTAAATCAACATAAAATAAGGCGTTGCTACCAGCTAGTTCACCAGATTTAATGGCAAAGCCTCGTAATAAATTCTTATAAAGAGAATCAGATCGAAAAACACTGGTTGAGCCAGCCGATGTATCCAGAGAAGTGACAAATTCATTTAAGAAACTTTGATTCAATTTAATTCTGATCTGATTGGTTACCGTATCATTTCTGATACCTGGAAAACGGATAATGTTCCTTACTTCTGTAGGTAAAATTTCAGCATAACCGATAGGTCCGGGAGTAATGGCAGGCTGGTAATCAAGCTTGTAAGAAAAATTTCTGAAATCGTTGGCATCTTTATCAATTTTATAAACATTGAAACTCTGTTTCTTAGTGGTATCACCATACAAACCCTTAAAAGACAAACACAGTACAAGGGAATCGAAACCGGATGTATTGGGAGCAGGATTAACGACAGCATCAACTGTATCTCCGGCATTACCGAAATAATAAGGAAAAAAAGGAGGCTTCAATTCTACATAAACATCAGCCTTTGTTGTACCAAATACAGGATCGTTTGTAATACTGCCAAGTATATGATTATCTATATTGGAAATTCTGGTAGTGTCAGAAAATACTCCTTGTGCAGTATTAATATCAAGCGTATCCGCAAACGTACTCACATTATCCACTGCAGGAATAAGATCTTGCCCAATTGATGTGGTATTAATTTTACTGCAACTCCAGTTAATTATTGCGAAAAAAAAGACAGCGGAAACAAATAAACTAAAAGAAAATCTATGCACAAAAACAGCGTATTTAATGTTTAGAATAGTAATGGGTGATTATTTGGCAAGGTCGGAGTATAATTGTAAATAGTCTGTTAAATCACTTTCAGCATTGTAGGGTAAAGTTTTTTTCCCTTTTATTTTACTGAACTCCTCTACCAGTTTTTTATCTACATTATCCGAACCAAAAGTAACGGCATCTGCATAAGCAGCACCTCCTCTGAACATGGCAAGATTATTACCATCTTTAAAAAAGTCGAGTTCTTTTTTAGTAACGTTATCGTTAATGGTAATCAGCTTGAGAAAATCAGCCCCTAACTTTTCTTTAAAGGTATTCTCGCCAATTGTGTACACCACTTTGCAATTACTAAAAACAGGTTCTTTTTTATAAGCTGCTTTAATGAACATGGGTATTAGACCAGTCATCCACCCACTACAATGAATGATATCAGGAGGCCATCCAAATTTCTTTAATGTTTCCAGAGCCCCCTTACAAAATAATGCGGTACGTAAACCATTATCTGGATACCACTTTTCATTCTCGTCGTTAAAAACGGTTTTACGTTTAAAAAAATCTTCATTATCTAAAAAATATACCTGCAATCTTGCATTGGGTAAAGAGGCCACCTTAATCATTAATGGATAATCGTCTCCACCAATGGATACATTAATACCAGATAAACGTACTACTTCATGCAGCCTGTGCCGGCGCTCATTTATTACGCCAAACCTTGGCATAATGCACCTAACCTCCATGCCCGAGTCGTTAGATTTTACTGCCAGTTTATTAATGATGTCAGCAAACTCTGTAAGCTCCACAAAAGGGGACATTTCGTTGGCAATAAATAAAATTCTTTTTTTTGTCGACATTATTTCTTGGTTAAATAGTCAGGTATGATTTTCTTTGGGAGTGCAAAAGTACAATAAATTTCTGAAAATCAATATACACCTACATTTGAACCTCAATAACTAATAGCATTATGATCGTATATAAACAGGTTCAACAGTTGATGACTGAACTTACTAACCGCAGGAGGAGCGGTTTTTCTGTTGCATTTGTTCCTACAATGGGCGCATTGCACCTTGGCCATATTTCTTTATTGGAAAAAGTAAAAGCTAGTAACACTGTTATTATAAGCAGCATCTTTGTGAACCCAACTCAATTTAACGAGGCCGGGGATTTTGAAAAATATCCTAAAACAATCGATAAGGATGTGTATAAGTTGGAAAAGGCTGGTTGCGATATATTGTTTCTGCCATCTGTAAAGGAAATTTATCCAAATGGAAGCACCTTACACAAGCAGTATAATCTGGGTTATCTGGACACATTGTTAGAAGCGGCCAGCAGACCCGGACATTTTCAAGGTGTGTGCCAGGTAATGGATCGTTTACTGTCTATAGTGCAACCCGATAAGTTAGTATTGGGCCAAAAGGATTACCAGCAATGTATGGTAATATCCAAACTGGTATCCGAAACTGGCACCCCTATCGAAATACTAATTGGTGATACTTTAAGAGAACCTGATGGACTTGCCATGAGCAGCAGAAATTTGCGTCTATCTGACCATGCAAGAACCAAAGCACCCTTGATTTACGAAACGCTTGTTTGGATTAAACAACAAATAAAGCCCGGGAATTTGCAGGCAATTAAAAAGCAGGCAGCAGCTAATTTAAATACGGGAGGTTTTAAAACAGACTACATTGAGATAGCCGATGCAAAATCTTTGCAGATTGTTACTGACTGGGACGGCCAATCAGCATTAGTAATATTAATAGCAGCATTTATTGATGACATCAGATTAATAGACAATATGCTGCTGTTAGGTTAAGCGTGGATGGTGAATGGTCAATGGTTCAATATTCACCATTTCATAAGTCTTAACCTAGTCTCTACTACCGCCAAATTTTGTCAAACAACAATTGCCTAAAAATCCTTCAATAGATTTTGAGAATCAATATCTGCCCCTTAATCAAGTATTACTTCGTAATTTGTATTTCAATATGAAAAAGAAATTACTAACGGTGTTACAATACCTTTTGTTTTTGAGTTTCGGTATTTTTTTAGTTTGGTGGAGTATCAGCAAGATGGATGAAAAAAACTGGAACGAATGCAAAGAAGCGATGAAATCTGCCCGGTATGCACTTTTTATTCCTGTATTTTTTATTCTTTCTGCCAGCCATGTCAGCCGTGCAATCAGATGGAAAATCCTGATTAAACCAATGGGGTACAACCCTACCCTTTTAAATACATTTTTTGCAGTCATGATCGGCTACCTGGCCAATGTTGCAGTACCCAGATTGGGAGAAGTTTTAAAATGTACCATATTGGGTAAATATGAAGAGGTACCTCCGGATAAACTGGTTGGAACAATATTGGTTGAAAGAGCAGTAGATGTATTTTGTCTTTTGCTGATTTTTATTATTGCTATAGTTACACAGGCCGGCATCATCAGCGATTATGCAACAGATACACTACAAAAGAATTTTCTGTCTGGCGGTACCAATCCACTTTTAATTAAGTTATCACTGATAACATTGTTTTTTATAGCTTGTTATTTCATCTTCAGGTGGCTGTTCATTAAACATGGCAGCAGTAAATTCATTTTTAAAATAAAAAATATTTTCCTGGGGGTTAAGGCAGGCATCGTAAGCATTAAAAATCTGGAAAATAAATGGACTTTTGTTTTCCACAGTGTATTCATCTGGAGCTGCTACCTCGGTGGTACTTATCTTGGTTTTTATGCAACGCAAGGTACCGGCGCATTGCCGATTGCTGCTGTATTTCCTGTATTAGCCTTTGCAAGTATTGGTATGATTTTAACTCCGGGTGGCATTGGAACCTATCCTCATTTTATAATGGAAGTAATGATGCTGTATCAGATTGACAAAGGCCTTGCTTATGCAAACGGAACATTGCAATGGGTTGCACAGTTTTTAATCATTCTGGTAGTTGGTTTTACTTCACTGTTGCTGCTCCCTTATTACAATAAAAAGAGAAAAAAGGCAGCTTACCTAAACCGTTGATTTTTGCATCCAGGTAGCTAAATCCATTTCAAATTTTATTTCGTTTTTTCCGTAAAGGCCCACTTCTTTCCAACCTTGCATTTTATAAAATACAGAGGCCCTGCTAAAAGGGGCTGTACTGAGCCACACGGATTTATTGGTTTGCATAAAATACCAATTCAACATAAGCTGGTGTAACTTTTTTCCTATTCCCTTTTTTTCATAAGCCGGATGTAAAAAAAGGGCCCAGATATTATTTCCCCGGCTATCTGCGATGGCAAAGCCAACAATGGTTTCATCCATTTCGCAAACCCAGCCTTTTCCTCTTTTGGTAATGTATTCTTCTACATCGGCATTGGTCACCAGCAAAGGATCGCTCAGCATATTTTCTTTTACTGAATTTCTTACTGCCTGTATCAGGGAAATGTCTTGTACAGTTGCTTCTCTAAACAACATTATCGTAAAGTTTTTTAAATCAATTAGCAGCAGCAGTATGCTCAAAGGTATCGGCGGGCTTGAGCAATTATCCCGAGAAAAAACATTATTTAGTTTCTGATTTCCTTGTGAACGATTCAATTTCAACTACTCAAATTTTACCATTATTTCAATATCCTTTTAATACCATTGGCATGTTCAATCAGCTCCAGTAAATAATCGTAATTTTCTTTTTCCAGACAACTCTTGAACTTTCTTAACTGAGTGATATGCTCGTTTAAAACATCGAGCAAATTCTCTTTGTTTTGCATAAAGATGGGCACCCACATGGCGGGATTACTCTTTGCCAACCTCACCGTACTTTCAAAACCTCCACTAGCTAGTTCAAAAATAGCATCTTCTTCCCTTTCCTTTTCCAGTACCGTATTAGCCAAAGCAAATGACGTAATGTGAGATATGTGACTAACATACGCCGCATGTAAATCATGCGCTTTAGCATCCATGTAAACAATGTGCATGCCCAATGTTTTGTAGATTTTTTCTACAACTATTACAGCATCAATATCACTGTTTTCCTTGTTGCAGATAACAACAGCTTTATGCTCAAAAGCGCCTCTCACAGCGGCCTCCGGGCCACTGTATTCTGTACCCCACATAGGATGTGTAGATACAAAGCGATGACCATTTTTATTTGCAGCAGCCATTGCACAAATGGCATTTTTTGTAGATCCTACATCCATTACTACCTGCCTGTCAATTGTATTTAAAATAGTGTCCAATACATTTTCAGCAGCATTAACGGGTATTGCTATAATTACCACATCGGCAAAGGCAATAGCTTCTTTCATTTCAAGCACTTCATCTACCAATCCCAACTCCAATGCTTTTTGCTGATGAAATAAATTATTATCTACCCCAACAACTTTTTTTGCCAATCCCTTTTCCTTTAATGCCATGGCCATGGAACCTCCAATTAATCCTAAGCCTATTACGGTGATGTTCATTTTGTTTGTTTAATTCTGTTAATTGATTCCACAATTTTTTCTTCTGTTGCACATAAGCTTACCCGTACATATTTATTGCCGTTACTTCCAAATATTCCGCCGGGCGTTATAAAAACATTTGATTGATACAAAACCTCGTCGCTTAATGCATAGCCATCTTTACAATACTCCGGAACAGCGGCCCACACAAACATGCCTGCCTGGCTGGTATCAAAACGGCAGTTTAATAAATGGAGTAACTCAAACACTTTTTCACGGCGGTTTTTATACACTTCATTTATTTGTTGGTGCCAGCTTTCATCCAGTTCCAATGCTTTGGCTGCGGCTAATTGAACAGGTAAAAACATGCCGCTGTCCATATTACTTTTAAAGCGCAATACTTCATCTATCCTTGTTTTAGAAGCACAAAGCATCCCCACCCGCCAACCAGCCATATTATGACTTTTACTCAATGAGTTTAATTCAATTACCACCTCCTTTGCACCCGCAACAGAAAGTATACTTACAGGATTTTCGTTTAAAATAAAACTATAAGGATTGTCATGAATAATAATAATGTCTTGCTCTTTTGCAAAGGAAATTAATTGCTCAAATATTTCCATCTCAGGCAACTGTCCGGTTGGCATGTGCGGATAATTTACAAACATTCCACTTACCCGGTTACCATCGGCCCGCCCTTCAAACTCCTGTATTAATTGAGCAATATTTTTTAAATCAGGGTGATAATTATTGGCTTCATTTAAATCGTAATACAAAGGTGTGGCACCAGCAATTTTAACGGCACTGCTATAGGTTGGATACCCAGGATTAGGAATCAGCACGCCTACACCAGTTTCAAAATACGTCATACAAATATGCATGATGCCTTCTTTACTGCCGATTAATGGTAGGATTTCTGTATCTGCATCCAGCTCTACTGCGTACCATTTTTTATACCATCCGGCAACGGCATTTCTCAAAACAGGACTACCCTTGTAGGATTGATAAGCATGCACATTGGGTTTAGCACTCTCCTCCTGCAATACTTTTATCACCTCCGGATGTGGAGGCATATCCGGGCTTCCAATGCCAAGGCTTATTATATTTTTGCCTTGTTTATTCAGGGCATCAATTTCCCGTAGTTTTTGAGAAAAATAATATTCTCCAATACCTTCTAACCTTTTTGCAATCTGCATTTAATTATTATTTAAGCTATTTATGTTTTTGAAATACAAAGGCAGTTGTTTAGTAAACCTTGCCATTTTTATAAACACCTAGTACCTGCAACGCCTCTGTGTTGTTGCTGATTTCATTTAAAACATTATCCAGTTGCAGTTTTGATTCAAACTCCAGATCAGCGTAAAATAAATACTTAAAATCACTTCCAGGCATCGGCATACTCTGCAGTTTGCTGAGGTTAATACCTCCTTCAGCAATTTTGGTTAGCACCTTTGCCAGACTGCCTTTGGAGTGGTCGGTATGGAAATTAATAGAAGCTTTATTAGCCTCAGGAATCTCCTGCACCATTTCTGCTCTTTGCAAAACTAAAAAACGGGTATAATTATTTTTTAGCGTATGAATGTTGGGGGCAATGTTATGCAGCTGGTAAATTTCGCCGGCAAGCTTGCTGGCAATTGCGGCAATATGTTTGGTACGATGCTGATGAATATGTTTTGCACTTAGTGCCGTATCTTCTGTTTCTACCAGCTTCCAGTTAAATTTATCTAAATACCCAAAGCATTGCTGTATGGCCATTGGATGGCTGTGTACTTCCTTAATATCTTCCAGCTTAACGCCTGGATTTACCAGCAGGTTTTGTTTTATCTGCAAATAAACTTCTCCCACAATTTTAAGATTACCCTTCTGTAACAAATTGTAGTTGGGCAAAATGCTACCGGCAATAGAATTTTCTATGGCCATTATACCCCCTGCACTTTCCTTTTTATTGGATGCAATTTTTACTACCTCTCTAAAAGTAGCACAACAAATAACAGGAATTGATTTATTAAAAAACTGCCGGGCAGCTTCCTGGTGAAAGCACCCTTCGTATCCCTGTATGGCTATGCCCTTTTGTTCCGATGCACCTTCACTTAGCTTGGGTGCTGTTTCGTTGTGATGCGGTTTCTTCATTGATGATTTGCTGGTATCTAATTGTTAAAAAAAAATATAAAAAAAATCCCCCGGTTATGGCGGGGGATTTTTCGTTGTTGATTTACTTTTTATCTTTTACAAAAAACCACCCGGCTGCTTTTAAAAAAGTAGCTAAAATAAAAGTGGAAATAATTTGTTGTTTGTGTCATTTGAAAAATGAAAGTAAGAAAGAAATAATTACTGACCAATATTTTTTAAGAAACCGTTTTAAAGAAAACCTTCACATTGGGGCAAAAAAATGTCGCCCCTAAGAATAGGGGCGACTTTAACGATTGCTTGCCATATGAAAAATTCTTATATAGAACCGGTTGAATAAAGCAAACAATAAACCGGCTTAAATTATTTCTTAATTACTGAATCAACTTTCTTAGTTAATGAATCAACTGCTTTTACAGTAGAATCAACAGTAGCAGCCATTGGAGCAGCTTTAGCCATTGAATCAGCAGTAGCAGCAGCAGCAATAGAATCAGTGTTTACAGTAGCTGTAGTTTCAGCTGAATTACAAGCTGCGAAAGCTGCAGCGATAACGAATACAAAAAGTACTTTTTTCATTTTTTGTGATTTTTTAATTTTAAATTATACTCATTAATACAAAGGCTTTAAAAAGGTAACCCGATTTTTCAAAAATATTTTTTTTTCGGGGTTTTGGGTTACTATTGCATCTATTAATGTATTAATAATTGTCCGGTGAGTACTATAGAACAAGAACTACAATTACTGAAAGGATTGGCAATAAGCGATAAGCAGGCTATTGAGACTATTTATCGTGAAAATTATTCTATGATTCAGTCTTTTGTTATTAACAATAACGGTTCTGCAGATGATGCCCGTGATATTTTTCAGGAAGCGATGGTTGTACTTTATGAGAAGTCGAAAGACACAACATTTTCGTTAAACTGTCAAATTAAAACATACGTTTATTCCATATGCCGTAGGTTATGGCTTAAAAGATTACAACAACTTAATAAATATAGCACACAGGTTGAAAGCCTCGAAGAGACTGTTTTTGTAGAGGATGAAATGGAGGAGCACGAGAAAAGAGATAATGATTTTACATTGATGGAACATGCCATGAGTAAAATAGGTGAGCCGTGTAAAAGTTTACTGGATGCTTATTATCTGCAAAAAAAGAGCATGCAGGATATAGCCGCTAATTTTGGTTATACCAATGCAGACAATGCCAAAACACAGAAATATAAGTGTCTTATAAGATTGAAGAAATTGTTTTTTGCACAATACAAAAATGCCTAATTATGGATGAGATCATTTTAATTGAAACAGTTGAACGGTATTTGAGTGGGGAAATGACCACCCAGGAACGTGCTTTTTTTGAAGACTTTAGAAAAAATAATGCTGAAGTTGACCAATTGGTGGTTGAGCATGCCTATTTTATTGAAGGTCTCCAAAAATATGGCGATCTAAAAACATTTAAACATACCCTCCAGGAAATTGATGCAAAACTTACTGAAGAAGGCGTAACTGCTGTACCAGCCTTGACCGGGAAAGCCAAAGTTGTAAACCTGTGGCAAAAATACAAGCGTAATATTGCGGTTGCTGCTTCTATTGCCGGTTTCATATCAATACTTACCTCTGGCCTGATGGTAACTTATTCCAAAAAAAGTGGCAATGAGTATTACAGTCAATTAGTAGAAAAAATTAACCAGACTAACCAGGAACTAATTAAATTAAATGCAAATAAAAATAATGGCGTAATCATTAAGCCCGAAGTAAAGGTTGATTACAGGGCTACCGGCTTTTTAATAGACGGAAGTGGTTATATTATTACCAATGCGCACGTACTCAACAAAATGAAAAACATTTATGTAGAGAACAATAAAGGCAATTATTTTAGTGCTGAGAATATTTATATAGACAATGTAATGGATTTAGCCATTTTAAAAATTGACGATACGGCTTATAAAACCATTTCCAATTTACCTTTTACTATTAAGAAAAACAATGCCGATTTAGGGGAAGAGTTTTTTACGCTCGGGTTTCCAAGAAATGAAATTGTATATGGCGAAGGCTATGTAAGTGCCAAATCCGGAAGTGATGGTGATAGCACCGCTTACCAGCTAACTGTATCTGCCAACCCGGGTAATAGTGGTGGTCCGGTTATTAATCGCAATGGTGAATTAATCGGTATTATCACCGCTAAAGATTCAAAAGCTGATGGGGTAGTTTATGCAGCGAAAGCAAAAAATATTTTGATGCTGGTTGATCAGTTGAAGAAAGATAATATCAAATATCAACATATTAAAATGCCTGTGAACAACGATCTTAAAAAATTAGACCGGGTACAGCAGGTAAAGAAAATGGAGGATGTAGTGTTTATGGTAGTGGGTGCAACTAATAAATAAAATCCCTGCAAACAACACATAAAAAAGCTGTGCATTTAATTATGCACAGCTTTTTTTATTGGTCATATACGGTAGTTGTGCGAAATTTGCAGCATTACACTACCATGAATTTTATTTTGTAAGTTTGAAAAATATAATTTAGAATTATGAAGATTGATACTCAAATACTAGATAAGAAAATTGAACTTATACAATGGCTGTCTTCATTAGAAGACAGCGCTATTATTGAAAAATTACTTCAATTTAGGAAAACTGAAACAAAAGATTGGTGGGAAGCTATACCGGATCAAGAAAAAACCTCAATTATACAAGGAATTGAAGATGCAGAAAACAATAGGTTAAATCCTCATTCATCCGCAAGAAAACATTATGAAAAGTGGTTATAAAATCTTGTGGACTGACCACGCATTAATTGAACTTGAAAAAACGATTGAATATATTGAAATCAATTTCCAAAGAAAACAGCTTGGAAATTTATCTCAAAAAATTGAGAATACTGTCAATTTGATTTCTCAAAACCCTCACTTATTTTCAAAGTCTGATAAGACAGGAGTTTTTCGAGTAACAATTTTAAAATTCAACACTATTTATTATCGAATAAAAGGTGAAACTATTGAAATACTTTCTTTCTTTTCTAATCGTCAACATCCCGAAAAAAGAAAAATATAAAAAATTAGTACAACATTGCACCTGTAAGGCGGTCTTATTTGAAGTCTCAGCCGTTTTTGTTTTTATCGTCAGCGGGTTATGCCTTTACAAAAAATATTTAGGTGTAACATTATAAATTTGCTCTTGTTGGTGTCCCAACAAGCAAGCGCATAGTGCAACTATACCTATTCATTTAAAATTTCTTTAACCCCAAAGCGAAGCCGGATATTCACCACCAGCAACCAATTTATCTACACTCGCTTTTACTTCCGGAGCATCTTCTTTGTAGGTAACACCAAACCATTGAGCAGCTGTTGGTATAACCTGCACGGTAGTATCACCAGATTTTACTACTTTATCTACTACCAATGGAATAAAAAACTCACTCTTTGGATTGTTTATGTCCGCATCTAAAAATTCACCAAAATAGGTTTCACATTGATCGATAAATTCAGGTGCAAATGCAAAGAAATTCATACTCACACTGGCATCTTCACTTACTTCATGTAAGCCTGCCTCATCTTCGTAAGAGATGCTGCCCTGTTCGTTTCTATAAATTTTTGTACGTTCATTAATATCTACGAGGTTGCCTGCTGCATCAACAGCACAAACACCGCGGCTTACGCTGCCATTATCACTCAATGTCTTTTTTAATTCATAGCCAATGATGGCATATTTGTCTGCCGCTGCTGCTGTGGTTAAAAATTTATACGCCTTTTCAAAACCATCCCTGCCATAAAAATCATCTGCATTAATTACTGCAAAAGGTTCGTTTACAATTCCTTTGCAACAAAGCACTGCATGGGCTGTACCCCAGGGCTTTTTTCTTTCTGCAGGTATGGTACGGTCGCCAACATATTTTGTTAACTCCTGAAATGCATATCCCACTTCAATTTTACCAGCCAGTTTATTACCAAAGTTTTCCTGAAACATCGTTTCAAATTCTTCCCTTATCAAAAAAACAACTTTGCCAAAGCCTGCACGGATGGCATCGTAAATGGAATATTCCATAATTGTTTCGCCAGCCGGACCAAAACCTTGTGTTTGCTTCATACTGCCATAGCGGCTGGCCATACCTGCTGCTAATACTACGAGTGTGGGTTTCATTTATTAATTATTTATGTTGAAATTTAAATTCGTTTTACTTTTCAATGAATAAATTAGTTTCTTGAAATTTTGTTCCTTAAAGATAAAATGTTCAAGAGCCGATTGCTATCGGCTGCTACGCCTATAAAGTCAAATCCGATAGCTATCGGATGAAAAACTGATGCCGACTTCAAAAAAAAATATTCATCTATTGATCGTATGTTCATTATAAATTGCAACGAAAATACTGCAATCATTTAACTAGGAAAAAAAATTGCTTCAAAACTTACAAATAGCCACCGATTATTTACAGGATGATTTATTTATCCAAAAAGGTATAAGCCTTGCCGTATTGCGTTTAGATAAAATCCATCCCATCATATCCGGCAATAAACTTTTTAAACTGCAATACCTGCTGCAGGAGGCCAGACAAACACCGAAACAAAAGGTAATTACATTTGGAGGCGCCTACAGCAATCACCTGGTGGCAACTGCGTATGCCTGCCAGCAAAATAACCTATCCTGCATTGGTATTGTAAGGGGCGAACGGCCGGCACAGCTATCGCATACGCTGCAACACTGCTTGCAATTTGGAATGGAATTACACTTCATCAGTCGCCAGGAATATAGTAAAAAAGATGATCCTGATTTTATAAGCCAGTTGAATAATCGATGGGGTGCAGCTATCCTTATTCCTGAAGGCGGTTATCATGCATTGGGCGCAAAAGGCGCAGCAGCCATTATGAATTATATTGCAGCCGATGCTACCCATATTGCCTGTGCAACCGGTACTGCCACTACATTAGCAGGGCTGCTGACAGTAGTAAAACCCCATCAGCAGGTGCTGGCTTTTCCGGCATTAAAGGGCTGTACAGATACGCTTGAACGACTGGCATTTTTAAATAAATGCTTGCCTCAACCTCAGCAACTTCACATTGAGCCAGCCTATCATTTTGGGGGATATGCCAAACATACGCCAAGGCTCATTGCCTTTATGAACCAATTATATCAGCAATACCAATTACCAACAGATTTTGTGTACACCGCTAAAATGATGTACGGTGTTTTGGATTTAATTAAGAATGATTTTTTTAAAGCAGGCAGTAACATTGTCTGCGTGCATACAGGGGGCTTGCAGGGGAATTTATCTTTACAAAAAGGCCTTTTAACGTACAGTTAATAGGTTAGGCAAGTATCTTTGCCCACAATCGTTTAAATGTAATTCCTTTTGATATTGATTATGCAAAAAACAGTTTTTATTCTATTTGTTTTATTCGCTTTCTCCCGCCAACAAGCAGCAGCACAGGATACGCTGCCAAGGCTTACAGTAAAAAACATCAACAATAAAATTATTGTTAGCTGGAAAATGAATTACGGAGCCAATATCAGCACCATCAATGTACAGCGCTCTAAAGACAGCCTTAGAAATTTTACTACCATTGGCTCAGTACTTGAACCCATGAATAGAGAGAACGGATATGTTGATTATAAAGCAACCAGTCCCAACATGTTTTACAGGGTGTTTGTTGCTTTTGTGGGTGGCACTTACCTGTTTACCAAATCGTACAAACCAGTAAAAGACAGCATAACTTCCAATGACCTTTCTGCCGTTGAAGAAGACAAATTATTGCTGCCGGAAAAACCAACATCAGACGTAAATCCGGCTAAGCCAACTATTATAAAACCCTATGTATACACACCCAGTAAATTTATTTTTACGGGCAAAGAAAACAGCGTAATCATCCAATTACCGGATGCAATCAACAACCAATATTCTATAAAGTTTTTTGACGAAAAAGACAACCCGGTTTTTGAAATCAGTAAAATAACAGAACCCTATCTGATAATTGAGAAAGTAAATTTTTTACACTCCGGCTGGTTCTATTTTAAGTTGTTTGACAATGGAATTTTGAAAGAAAAAAACCAATTCTACATACCAAAAGAAGGAAAGACAGGGATACCGCCGGGCGAAATTGATAGAAAATTTTAACTGTGATGTATTTGGGTTTAGATGGTTTAGGGGGTTTAGACGTTTAGATATTTAGACGTTTAGATGAAGACCTGAATAACTTACTATTATACTATAAGTAACTGAACACCAAAAACAGCTTTAAAATTTTGTTTGATAGTTGCCTTTACGTCATTGATATTTACAACAGTTTGTAATTCTTTTGCCATAGAAGTTACCTGTTTGTTAACTATGCCACAGGGAATGATATTTTCAAAATAAGCCAGGTCGGTATTTACGTTCAGTGCAAGGCCATGCATGGTTATCCAACGGCTGCAACGCACGCCCATGGCGCATATCTTTCGTTCCCGGCCCGCAATACCCGGATCAATCCATACACCTGTTTCGCCCTTACTACGTTCCCCTTTTATTCCATAAAAAGCCAGTGTATTAATAATTACCTGCTCCAGTTCCCGCAGGTATCTGCCAATATCCGTGTAGAATTTTTCAAGGTCAATAATTGGATAACCAACTATCTGTCCCGGTCCATGAAAAGTAATATCTCCTCCCCTGTTGGTTTTAAAAAACTCAATGCCCTGCATTTCCATTTCCGCTTCAGTAATTAAAATATTGGTTGCATTGCCGCTTTTACCCAATGTATAAACCGGCGGATGTTCGCAAAGCAGGAGGTAGTGTTGAGTGGGGGGAATTTCGTTGAACGTGGTTGAAGGTGGTTGAATGGGGTTGATGATGGTTGATTGTTGTTGAAAGTTGTTGAAAGTTGTTGATGGGGGTTGAATGGGGTTGAATGGGGTTGAAGATGGTTGAATGTTGTTGGAAGTTGTTGACTGCTGTTGAATGGGGTTGACGATGGTTGAAGGTGGTTGATTGTTGTTGAAAGTTGTTGAAGGTTGTTGAAGGTTGTTGAAGACGGAATCATTTATTTCAGTTTCAACATTTTTCTTGTTCCTTGCCAGCGTAGCTTTTATCTGTACATTCTGCAGTAATAATTCTTCCTGTAAATCCCATGCCTGCTGGTAATTGATAGTACCTAAATCTTTATAAATAACTGTCTGCTTTTCCAACTCAATAATTTTTTTGCAAAAATAAGCTATTGCCCCCATCTCCGCTGGCAAGCGGAGAGTTATTCGGCGAACCTGCTTCTTTAACAACGAGTTAAATAAAGAAAATGGTTATTGTTCTTATCTCCGCAGGCTTGCGGAGAGTAGAGAAGACTGCCCCCATCCCCTAAAGGGGAGTTATTCGACGAACCTGGTTCTTTCCGGGAGTTAAATAGAGACAATGGTTACTGTTCTTACCTCCGCAGGCTTGCGGAGAGTAGAGAAGACTGCCCCAACTGAAATAAATACACTAACTGGTTTTGTACAATAAAGTTCAACTGCCCAAGTGGTAGAACAAGCTGTTTGGAAAACTGATAAAGCACCGCTCCTTCTCCTTGCAAGGAGAAGGAGAAGGAGGTTGAGGTTTGCAGTTGAGTTCAAATGCCCAAGTGGAAGAACAAACTGTTTGGAAAACTGATAAAGCACAGTTCCTTCTCCTTGCACGGAGAAGGAGAAGGAGGTTGAGGTATTAAAAAACTTAACAGTAAATTGCACCCTGAAATTAATAAATATGAATATAGAAGAAGAAGATATACTTGAGACTGAGGAGTTGTATGAAAAGCTGGTGATTGAGGTTTCAAAGGGGCAGGAAGCTTTGCGCATTGATAAGTTTTTAATGACCCGGATTGAAGGTGCCACCCGTAATAAAATTCAGCAGGGTATTGATGATGAGATGGTGCTGGTAAACGAAAAACCCATCAAGGCCAATTATAAAATAAGGCCTTACGATAAAATTGTCGTGTACACCGATCGTCACCCCGAGAGCAATGATATTATACCCGAGCAAATACCGCTGGATATTGCCTATGAAGACGATGACATTATCCTCATCAACAAGCCGGTTGGACTGGTAGTACACCCCGGCAGCGGTAACCCAAATGGCACGCTGATAAATGGCGTAGCGTATCACCTAAAACAACAACAACCGGATATTGAAGAAAGTACCTTACCCAGGTTTGGAATGGTTCACCGCATTGATAAAAATACGTCTGGTTTAATTGTGTTGGCTAAAAGCCCCAAGGCAATGACGGACCTTGCCAAACAGTTTTTTAATCACACGGTACACCGCCGTTACATTGCATTGGTATGGGGCGATTTTGAACAGAATGAAGGTACCATTACCGGGCATGTAGGCAGGCACCAACGCCTTAGAAAACTTTTTACTACCTACCCGGAAGGCGATCATGGAAAAGAGGCCATCACCCATTACAAAGTGCTGGAACGATTTAACTATGTAACCCTGGTAGAGTGCAGACTGGAAACCGGTCGTACCCACCAGATACGGGTACACATGCAGCACATTGGTCATCCTTTATTCAACGATAATTTTTATGGCGGCGACCGAATTGTTAAGGGGACAGTGTTTACCAAATATAAACAGTTTGTAGACAATTGCTTTGCGCTCTGCAACCGGCAGGCATTGCATGCCAAAGAGCTCGGCTTTATTCATCCCGGCACTAAGGAAGCCATCCATTTTGAATGTCCGTTACCGGATGATATGCAGCAGGCCATTGACAAATGGAGAAAATACAGCCAGCATAAGAATGATATAAGTTAGCAAGCTTGTTTCACCCCTGTCGCCAAACTCCATCCGGTTGTCAAGTGTGTATTTTAATTGCAAAGATTGCCGTAGAGATGACATCTTTTCGAAAGATGTTATCTCTTACAAATATTACCCTTGTTTACTCCACTTTGTGACAGGCACTTAATACGACCATGGTAGATCTTGTGGATTTCTACGTCCATCCCAAATTAGTAATATCATTATTATTTCATCGTCTCTGATAGCATAGAATATCAGGTAGTCCAGAACAATTTTGATCCGAACGTTCTTATTACTTGTTAATTTACCCGAGGTTGGGAAATCTCCTATAGATTTTACTGAATCGTGGATAAGAGTGCTAAGTTTTTGGCTAAATCGTGTAGATTTATTTCGTTCATTCCAATAGGAGAGAATATCTTGTTTCGATATTTTTGCAGTCTTCGACCAAATTATTTTTTTAGCCATTCATCAGTCTCTTTTTTTACTTCTTCATCTGTAAAATATTCGCCTTTTTTAATTTCATCGAGGGATATATCAATAAGTAGCTTTTGTTCTACAGTAAGATTGTAAATATTACCTGAATTTTCTTCAAAATCGAGCAACCGGGATACCTCCTCAAGAATATAATTCTCTTTTGTATTTTTAATCTTTACAATTAATTTTTCCTGCAATTCTTGTGTTGACATGGTTACTTATTTAATAACACAAGTTAATAAATTCACGTCAATAAGTATACCGTAAGCTTTATTTTTTGCTTACCACTCCTGTTCGGCCGCAAGGCTGGGTCGGTGGCAAGGACACACAGCTTGAAGATGCATATTTCGGGGTAATCAACAGCCGCAACACAAAACCAACCGAGATATAGCCTGATTCCATTTAACCGCATATGCTGCATCAGAGATGGCATCTTTTTGAAAGATGTCATCTTTCAAATAAATTGTTGTTGCCAGCTAATTAATCCCGGCAATCCAATAAGCCTGTAAATCCTGATGACTGCCCGTTCGTTTCTACCGTTTGAAAACTCTAATCGTAGATATCTTTTCTATGCCCAATTTCAATAACAAATATTTTGAGAAGCTTGTCTTCAATATTGTAAATAACACGGTAGTCGCCTGTTCTAATGCGATAGCCTGAACGAGCTGTTAGTTATTTTCAGCCTGCAGGTCTTGGCGTAGCAGCCAAATCATTTATAGCTTTTATTATCCGGCTGAAATGTGGAGGGGGAATTTTACCAAGCTGTTTCTGGGCATACCGGTCAATAATTAGCTGGTACATTATTTTTTACGTTTAGCCTTTAATTCTTTTACGGCCTGTTCAAAAGGAACAAAATCATGTATTCGTTTCATGGCTTTGTCATAAGCCTTGATGTCCTCCATTTCTTCTGCCAACTCTAATAATTTTTTGTATTGTGCCACAGGAATTTGAACAGCAAGGGCTTTTCCATTCTTATTGCTTACAATTTGCTCCGTAATACTCATACCTTATTAATTAATTAACCAAATTTAAAATAAAATTCTGTAGTTAGAAATTAATCCATTTTCTGTATCAGAATCTACTCCAAATGATTCCGTTTATAAGTTTGCTGTAAATATAAAAAGCCTGCAAACCAAAACATTTACAGGCTTTTTAATATCCTTTATTCCAATTATTGTATCACCACTTTCAACACCGTTTTCTTTTTATCGGCACCCGTAATTTCCAATTGGTAATGGCCGGTTAGTTGTGCCGGATATTGTATGTTTAAAGACGCTGTACCACCAGCATGGTGTACCGTTTTTGTAACAATGGATTGCCCCGCAGAATTAAGCAAGCGCAGGCTATAAACTCCCGCAGGCGTGCTGTTCATTTGTAAACCAATACTGCCATTGCTAACCGGGTTGGGGTACACATAAATTCCACCTTTCACATTCATCATTATTACTTTCGCTATTTCGCTGTACCCAATGGCGCCGCTGTTGCTGATGCCTTTTATGCGGTAGTAGTAAATACCTGGCGCAGGCTTTTCATCTAAACCACTGTAATTATTTACACCCGTATTATTTCCTTTAGGCATGATGTTACTGATTGCCGAAAAATAAATACCATCTGTAGAGCGTTCGATTTCGTAGTGATTAATATTTATTTCGTCTGCTACTTTCCAGTCTATTGTAATATCATTGGCATTGTTAGTTGCTTTAATAATCCCAAATCGCACTGTTTTTTTAAATACAATCCTGAACCTGTTTGCTGTATAAGAAGCCGTATCGGCAGTTACCGAAAAATCTACTTTGGTAATACCACTCATGTTCAGCGGAATTTTGGTGTCTAGGTAAATATCTTCTATAAACCCAATCAGGTTATTTACAGTAATATTTTCAGTAATAAAATCAAGCGAATAATTACGTAACCTCATCTGGTACATCTTGAAATATATCGTGTCGTTAACACTGATGCTTTTTCGCTTTTCTATTGAAAGCAATTTACCATCAGACACCAGTGAAATATTTTCCGCAATATTGGTAAACTTAACCGCATCATTCTCGTCAACTGCATTGTTGTCTTCTTTATTATAGCTCACAACAACACCATCGGTTGGTGTTACAACCCCATTGCTTACGGTGGACAGGTTGGCACGAATTAGCTTTAGTGAAGCCGGTGTTGGTCTTCCAAACAAATTATTTGAACTGCCAGTTATTTTGGCTGATTCAGGGATACCAACACTTCCTGCACCGGTGTAATTAACCATAAATGCAGCACCTGACTGTATCGTTCCATCACCAACAATTGAAGACCCGCCGGAAACAATATAGGATCCACCGCTCCGGGTGAATGAAACAAAAGCACCCTGGCTACTCAAATTAGGGTCCCATAAATAATAAATATCACTAAGTCCGCTTCTAATTACCTGTTTGAAATCTATTGCGGACGCAAACGGATTGCCCACCACCCTAAACCCTGCACCTGTTGAGGTGACTGTTTGAGTACCGTTGTTGATGCGACCTTTAGGTCTCAATGTTGTTATAGTTGGAGAAGCAAATTGGTCGGTTATAATGAAATTTCTGTCGCCTCTAACAAAAAGCATATAGCCCGGATCGTTGTTTATTTTTAAAACATTCGTATTGGCTGGTGCTTTCCAGGCCGGGGTAGTAGCGGCAAAATCCCAGTATTTTAAAGAAGGGTTAGCCGTTGATCCTTTATCGAAACCGTTTGCTGCTGTTGTGTTCAAAGTAATAAGAACACCTGAATTTGGCGTGTATGTCGGTGGAGGTATGGTGGTTGCCACCTGTCCATCCTGCCAGGCAGTACTGATAGTTGGGATACTGGTATTATTGAGTGGTGCTGTAACAAGTCTCCATTTTCTTGCAGCAGGAAAAAAGCGTTGCACTTCAAAAATACCAGCCCCGCTATAGCTGATGGTACCGTCCACCACATCTACCATTGCGGTTTTAGTAGCATCCGATTTAAGCACACAATTATTTGCTGCTAGTTCAAAAGTGGTGCTGGTGGCTACTTTTAAATTATCCACTACAGTAATATCTCCCGCTAATTGTTTGGTACTCCCGTTGGAGAACCGGATTTTATTGTATGTAAATGCCGGTATATTTTGAGTTGTACCGGATTTATTAAAATCAATGGTGCTGCCGGTAGTGGTATAGGTATTTGTACCAGGTGTAAAAATATTGGATACTCCAATTGTACCGGAAGCGGCTAAAATTCGATCACCGGCAAGGGATGAAGTAAGATTAAAATAATTAACTGCCCGGATGGTTTGTGCGCTGACTCCTGTTCCTGTTCCATCAAAAGTAACAGTGCCCGCTGTTAGTGTATATGTGCCTGCCAGCCCTGGTAGCGTACTGCCATTATTAGTTAACTTCAATATGCCGCCCTGCATGGTAAGGCTGCCAGTACCATTTAATAAAAATCCGCCATCACTTAAAGTACCTGCGGTTGAAGTAATTAAAAGTGTACCGGAAACGCCCAATGCCCTGTTTAGCGTAACGGCTACTGTATTGGAAATTCTAAGGTTAACATTGTTTGTTATGGAGGCAACTGCCCCCGGGAATGTTTGTAAAGCCGAACCATTAAGGTTAATAGTTCCAAGGTTGTTTAAAAAATAAGCCCCCGAAACTGTATAAGTGCCAGTGATGGTAAGTGTTACCCCTGCATCTACCTGAAGTGTTCCGCTAGATATAGTAATATTTTTTACTGTTTGGTTTGAGCTAACCCTTAATATACCGCCTGAAATGGTGACATCGTTTGTGATGGGAATAGTGGTACCACCGGTTCTGTTTAATTGCAAAGTTCCAGCGCTTACTGTAGTAGAACCAGTATAATTATTTTGAGCAGTAAGACTAAGTGTGTTGCTGCCTGACTTTGTTACATTTAAAATTCCGGCAGTTCCATCATTTAACGCACCTGCAAAAGTATAACCTACGCTATTGTTTATAGTTAAGGTTGCCGTTGCTGAATTATTGTTTTCAACCACGTTAAATACTCCCTTCGTGCCGCTAATTGATAAGCCGCTAATGCTAACAGAATTGCCATTCAATACAAGATTACCCGAGTTAGGTCCGGCGCCTAGAGTAATGACATTATTACTAAAGGCTCCTGTATTATTAACAGTTAGAGTACCATTTGCCACAACGATTGGCCCGGAAAAAGTATTACTTATTTGTGCATCGTTTACATCGAGCGGCTTTAGTGAAAAATTTCCTCCGCCAGCGAATGTAAGGGTGTTTGCAGAAGCACCGGCAAGCAAAGTATTGATGTTAATCGTTCTTCCGCTTCCTGCAACAATTGAACCGGAAGCTGCTATGTTGAATGTTAATGATTGGCTTGTGTTGCTTGCTATCTTATGCTGCAGTTGAAGGGTTTTGGTTGTTGCATTTGTCATGTAATTGGCAAGCAGCAGGTTGGTGAAATTATTGCCAGTAATGCCGCCAACATTAATAATATTTACCCCCCATAAATAAATGTTACCCGATTGAGAACCACTTGAATTACCAATTGAAACGATGTTGTTAAAACCAGCATAATTATAAGTTTCGTTAAAATAAATCCCCCCTACGCTCATTTGCTCACCTGTCCAGTCATTCATATTAATACCCACACCACCTAGTCCGGAATTTAACACACCACCTCCATGACCTGAAACATCTGGAAGTTGATAAATCGCAAATTCATTATTCAGTACATTGCCTGTAATTCCTGGTCTTTTGGTTGTAAACCAGTTGCCAGCGTCAGTCCATTTGCTTCCGCCGTCAAGATTCCAAATAAAGGTTGCAGGGCCAGAATATGGAACAAACGTAACCTGAAAATCCGCACTGGTTGTAAGCGTCATTCCTGCTATTGCTGCTGCTGTAAATTTTGCTACTCCGGTTAAATCATAAGATAAACCACTGATAGTGATTGAACTGTTACCTGCTGAAATGACTCCTGCAATTGGCGATGGATCGTTTGGTAAAACAAGTGATCCTCCACCGCTTGCCAGCGCCAGCTGAACATCAGTGTCATTTGTAACATCAACCGGGTTATTTAATCCATCCTGGGCCTGAACAGTTAAGCTAAAGGGGGAACCAGTTGTAGGAGAAACGGGCGAAACAGATATGATTACAAGTTTGGTTGGAAGTGTGTAAGTAATAAAGTTTTGTTCACCACCATAAGCAATGCCGCCAGCGTTTTGAGCATAAGCCCGGTAATAATATGTTTGTCCTAAAGCAAGCGATGACAAATCAACAGAGAAAAAGCCTCCACTTAAATTAGAACTAGGAACCTGTGTGCCTGAGCCTAACATAAAACTAATACTAGTACTGTATTCAATCCCATACCCCACAAGCGTTCCGCAGCCTGCACTTATAATAGTCCCCGGCAGTGTGGCCGTGGATGTTCCAATAAATAAAGCAGCGCCGGTAGTTACATTTGGCGCAATATTCACGCCGCTATTGCCCGAAATAGTAATATTGATTGCGGCCGCACCGCCACCACTTATTGGAATGGGGGTATTATAGGCCTGAACGATTGTAGGAGAAAATTTCACAAAAATGGTGCAGCCAACGAGCGTGCCGGAAGTGTAGCTGTAATCAGCGCCTGCCGTAGATAAAATTAAAGTGCTGCTGTAGGTTCCGTTTAGCGTAGTTGAATAGCTGTAACCCGCCGAGGCCCCGATAGTAATATTTGACCCATCAAGCACACTTCCTGTTAATTTAAAAGTGTTGGTTGCACTTGTATTAATACATACAGCACCAAAAGAGGCAAGTGAACCTGCACCCATGCCAGGTACCGACAATGTTGGTGTTAAAGATAAAAGTGTAAAAGAATTTTCGGCACCATAGCCCCTGTTGGCTATGGCATCATTATTAGCAAATGTGTGAAAATAATAGACCTGTCCGGCAGTACCTCCCGTAAATGGAACTGAAAAAGTTCCTCCGGATAAGTTGGTAGAAATAATGAATGTGCCTGTTCCATTTGCAAACCCGGCAGTAGTACTCCA